>DATGTA010000143.1:0-7517 GCA_035302085.1 Bacillota bacterium | reverse complement strand
TATTCGTATATTAGTAGTATACATTTAATTTGCCCTCATTTAGTCTTTTAAAAATTCATACAACAACGACCATGGCTATTTATTTTAAATGGTGGAGCAAATGTCGTTTGATAATTTCATGTTTGATCAAAGCAATAAAATCAGTACATAAGCGTAACTCAACAGCTTTGAAATATGATTTTAATAGTAGTTCATCTGATAAGCGTTTCATTTTTGCAACCCCCGGCTTAATATAAAATAGTTAACAAGCGGTTAACTAATAATAATTTAACATGATTCATTTGATTGGACAAGATGAATGTTATCAACAGCAAGCTGTCGATAAGTTGTGAATAAACTAAATAAAAACGGTATAAAGTTTATCGGTCAACACCCAGGCTGTGGATAACGTTATCCACAATTCGAACAATGTAACAATATGTCGAACGATTTTTCATAATTGATTTGTCGATACGGTGATCTTAACATACAGAAAAATGATAATGAGGTGCTTTGTTTGTGCTAAAATTATTTTTACCAGATGAACATGTATCATCTGTCTATAAAATTGACTTAAAAAATTTACAATCTAATGGTATAAAGGGTATTATTACCGATTTGGATAATACATTAGTTGCCTGGGATGAACCACATGCGACACAAGAAGTCGTGGACTGGTTTAAAACACTTGCTAATGAACAATTTAACTATATTATTATTTCTAATAATAATGCTGATCGTGTCCAAGCATTTTGTGACCCGATTGATGTTTCATATGTACATACTGCTCGCAAACCATTAAGAAAATCATTTTTAAAAGCAGCAACAATGATGAACTTAAAGCCAGAACAAGTCGCTGTCATTGGTGATCAATTATTAACTGATGTCTTAGGTGGCAATTTAGGCGGTTTTTATACAATTTTAGTAAAACCTCTTGTCGAGACCGATGCGAAAATTACTCGATTTAATCGAATGATTGAACGACGAATTTTAAATTATTTTCAAAAACGTGGAAAGATTAAGTGGGAGGAATAATGATGGATCAACCGATTCTTTGCCTAGGGTGTGGCATTTATATCCAAACGACCGATAAAAAAGAACTTGGATATGCTCCGGCTACAGCCTTAGAGCGAGAAGAAGTATTGTGTCAGCGATGCTTTCGGCTAAAATATTACAATGAAACTCAAGATGTTTCTCTGACTGATAACGATTTTTTTGAAATGATTAGTTCTTTGTCACATGCTAAAGGTCTTTTTGTTTACCTTGTCGATTTGTTTGATGTTACAGGCACTATGATTAATCATTTACCACGAATTGTTGGCAATCAACCGATCATTTTAGTTGGTAACAAGATAGATTTATTACCAAAATCAACGAACAAACGAAAAGTTAATCATTGGTTACGCCGGATAGCCAATAAATCCGGTGTTAAAGTTGTCGACACATTTTTAATTTCATCGACTAAAGGACATGGCTTTCAAGAATTAACACAATCGATTGAAGAACATCGGCAAGGAAGAGATGTATATATCATTGGGGTCACAAATGTTGGTAAATCAACCTTTGTTAATCATTTAATGGAGCGAACAAATGGGCATAAAGATATTATAACGACAAGTTATTTTCCGGGAACAACGTTAGGATTTATTAAAATAGCGCTTGATGAACATTCATCAATGATTGATACACCGGGTATTGTTCAACAGCAACAAATGGCTCATTATGTATCCGCCAAAGATTTAAAACGAATTACACCAAAAAAAGAAATCAAACCGCGTAATTACCAATTAGAAGCTGGTCAAACATTATTTTTCGGTGGACTCGCGCGTCTTGATTTTATCACTGGAGAACAACAAACATTCACGTGTTATTTTTCAAATGACTTAATCATTCATCGAACAAAATTAGATCAAGCAGATGACTTATATAAACGACAACAGGGGAAGATGCTCACACCGCCTGATGAAAAAACAATGACGATATTACCTGAGTTAAGAACAACAGCTTATCGGATAAAATCAGGACAAACAGATATTGTCTTTCCTGGTTTAGGCTGGGTGACGATTACTAAAGGAAATGTCGCTGTCAAAACTCACAGCCCACAAGGTGTCCCTGTTTCTTTAAGAGACTCTTTCATTTAATGGAGGTCATATATTTATGTATCAATTAAAACTAATCGGTTATCCAATTGAACATTCACTCTCACCATGGATTCATGAACAATTTTTAGCACGGACAAAGTTAGCTGGGACTTATCAAATTCATGAAATACCTTTAAGTGATTCTTTTTCTGAACAAATGGTTAAACTAAGGCGTGAAAATGTTCATGGTTTTAATGTTACCGTCCCTTATAAACAAACGATCATTCCCTTTTTGGATGAACTTAATGAAGATGCGAAACGAATGGGTGCGGTTAATACCGTCGTTAATGATGCCGGTAAATGGATCGGTTATAATACCGATGGAAGTGGGTATGTTCGTTCATTAGAAAATGCTTTTCCTCACTTAGCAACAGAAAGGGACACGAATCGTATTCTTTTACTCGGTGCTGGTGGGGCTGCCCGAGGCATATATGATGCCTTACAGCATGCGGGTTATTTGTCGATTGATTTGGCGAATCGAACTTTAGAAGCGGCCAAACATTTGAGTCACTCAAAATTACCTGAGTCAAAGACATCGGTCAAAACATTAGCGGAAGCAGAAAAGTCAGTGGCGACTTATGATGTGATCATTCAAACAAGCTCTGTCGGTATGAAACCACATGTAGAAAATACGATAATTTCCCTAAAGCATCTTAAAAAAGGGACAATTGTCAGTGATATTGTTTATCAACCGATCGAAACTAAATTTTTAAAAATCGCTAAAAGTCATGGGGCATTAATTCATCATGGTCATATGATGCTCCTTTTTCAAGCTCAACATGCTTTTGAGCTTTGGACAGGTCAAAAAGTCACGACTGAAGGAATGGACATTGCTTTAAAAAATATTTTAGAAGGTGAATCATTTGTTAACAGGTAAACAAAAACGATTTTTACGTAAACAAGCCCACCATTTAAAAGCTATTTTTCAAGTCGGAAAACATGGTGTTAATGAACAAATGGTGCAGCAAATTAATGATGTATTAGAAAAACGAGAATTAATTAAAGTAGCGGTCTTGCAAAATTGTTTGGCAGATCAACAGACAATCGCTGAACAACTTGTTGAGCAAACGGGTGCACAACTCGTGCAAATAATTGGTCGGCAAATCGTCCTTTATAAGCCGTCCGAAGAACATTCAACAATACAATTACCAAATATGTAAAGATGTGAATAAGCTATGAAAAAGATAGGAATTTTAGGAGGTACGTTTGACCCACCACATATTGGTCATTTAATCATTGCTGAAGAAGTACGAGGAGCCTTAAATTTAGATAAAGTGTGGTTTATTCCTTCCAATGTACAAGTGCATAAAAAACAAGCTAAGGCAACCGCACATGAGCGTTTGCAAATGATTAAATATGCGATCCAAACAAATCCATATTTTGCCGTCCATCCCATTGAAATTAATCGCCCGGGTGAATCATATACATTCGCTACGATGCAACAATTACGTGCAGAACATCCTAACGTGAAGTTTTATTTTATCATCGGTGCTGATATGGTTGAATATTTACCGCATTGGAAAAACATTGATGAGCTTGTAAACATTGTTACGTTTGTTGGGGTGAGGCGACATGGTTATCGTTTAGCAACGGATTATCCAATAATTCATGTTGATATTCCAGACATTCATATTTCATCGACTGACATTCGACAACGTCTAGCGAATAAACAACGCTGTCGCTACTTAATTTCCACGAATGTTTACACATATATTAAGGAGCGAAATTTATATGGATCTTAAAATGGTCAAACAAATGATTCGAAAACATTTAACAAATGAACGTTATGAACATAGTTTGCGGGTCGCTGAAGTTGCGAAACAATTAGCGAAGATTCATCAAGTAAACGAACGAGACGTAGAATTAGCTGCTTTATTTCATGATATAGCTAAAGATCAAACAACAGCAGAGTTAACAGAAAACATTAAAAAGTATCGTTTACCTAAGGAACTTTTAAGTGAACATAAAGAATTATGGCACGGGCCAGTTGGTGCTAAAATTGTTCAACAAATTTATCAAGTTCAAAGCGAAGCAATCTATCAAGCGATTTATTATCATACAACAGGAAGAGCAGGGATGGGGGACTTGGAGTTAATTATTTACATTGGTGATTATATAGAGCCCGAACGGCAAATACCTGGTGTTGCGGATGTTCGTAAGCTAGCACAAAATAATCTTATTGAAGCGGCATTATTAATTGCAAGTCGAACGATTAAATATTTGCTTGATAAACGTGTTACAATACATATAAATACATTTTTAGCTTATAACGATTTACTGAAACGTTTAACAAATCATTAATCTTAATATGGGGGTAGATGGATGAGTCAATTAGAAATCATTCAGCAAGTAGCTACAGCATGTGATGATAAATTTGCAGAAAATATTGTCGTATTGGATATGGAAGGAATTTCTTTAATTGCTGATTATTTTGTAATTTGTCATGCGAACAATGAACGACAAGTACAAGCGGTTGCACGGTCTGTTCGAGATACATTTGAAGCCGAAAATATATCCATTGAACTTATCGAAGGTTTACAAGATGCTCGTTGGGTCGTAATCGATGCTGGCAATATCATTTGTCATATATTCCATAAAGATGAACGTGAACATTACAATTTGGAACGGCTTTGGGGCGACGCGCGAAGAGTCCCGATTGCCATTCGCCAACAATAAAGGGTTAAGATCATGGCATACTCACAGCTAGCATTTTTTTATGATACATTCATGCAACATGCACCTTATGACCAATGGGTTAATTTTACGCAAAATATATTTAAACGCTATGATAAAAAGGTTCAAACGATTACTGATCTTGGTTGTGGTACGGGTGAAATTACGTTACGATTGGCTTCATTAAATTATGAAATGACCGGTATTGATTATTCTCCAGAAATGTTGGCGGTCGCTGACCAAAAGATGCGAACATTAAATAAATCTGTTCATTGGCTGAGACAAGATTTACGACAATTGAGTAATTTTGGCCGTCAAGATGCGATGATTAGTTATTGTGATGTCATTAATTATATTCCACAACGAACAGATCTACAAAACATATTTAAACAAATTTATGATCGGTTATCAGATAAGGGTATCCTTATATTTGATGTCCACGCCATTAACTATGCTCAACATTTTTTAATGAACGAAAAATTTGCTGAGGTCACTGATGATTTATCGTATATTTGGTTTTGTCATGAGGGTGATCAACGTGGTGAAATGTTTCATGAACTGACCTTTTTTGCCAAAAATGATCGGGGTACTTACGAACGGTACACTGAAGTCCATCAGCAACGAACATATGAGGAAGCGATTTACGAACAATTGTTAAACAATTGTGGCTTTCGCCAAGTGGATATATATTATGACTTTCAACTTGAGACAATGAATGGTGGTGGACAACCTGAGAGAGTCTTTTTTGTTGCCTTAAAATGATCAAGTCGTCCTTCTTGGTCATTTTAAGGAAACGTATCATTTAAGTTGCATCATTTGACTATCTTTTATAATATATCATTAATAACCTTCATGTTTACCTACAAATTTTTTCTTCGAACGTTTTATTCAATTCTTTTTATTTCCAAACATTCATACTGAGCGCTTGATGATTATTTAAAGAAAGGATGAGTCTTTTTTGTTGTGGGAAAAATTTAAAACACATGCGGTCCTTATTGGCATGATCGTTTTAATCATTATTATTGTTGTGATTAAACGACCATTTAATGAGACAGATGAACTTATAAATGTCCAAGAAAATGAGCCTTCTGCTACGTCTATAGTTGATGCGACTGAAGAAAATGAAACCGTTATCGTCGATGTTAAAGGTGCTGTCAAAGATCCTGGTGTATATGAAATGAGTAGCCAATCCCGCGTGAATGATGTTATTCTTAAAGCGGGCGGATTACTTGAAGATGCGGATGAACATCAAGTTAATTTTGCTGAAATCGTATATGATGAAATGGTTATTTTTGTGCCAACAACGGATGAATCAGAGTATGAAGATGTTTCCTTTCAACAATCAAGTAAAGTTCGCGTGAATCAAGCAACAACTGAAGAACTGGAAACATTAACAGGTATCGGAGCGGCCAAAGCGGCGGCTATTATTAATTACCGTGATGAGCACGGGCCGTTTCAATCGGTTGATGATTTATTAAATGTCCCTGGGATCGGACAAAAAACATTAGATCAATTTATCGATGATATTCAAATACCATAACTAGACGAAATGTGAAAAGGGGATAGGTAAATATGGAGCGTATTTCTTGGGATCAATATTTTATGGCGCAAAGTCACTTACTCGCTTTACGGAGTACATGTACACGTCTAATGGTCGGTGCAACAATTGTTCGTGACAAACGTATTATTGCAGGTGGATATAATGGAAGTGTCTCAGGTAGTGTTCATTGTATTGATGAAGGTTGTTATATCGTTGATAACCATTGTGTTCGTACGGTTCATGCAGAAGCAAATGCCTTACTGCAATGTGCTAAATTTGGAGTTGCGACGGAAGGGGCAGATATGTATGTCACCCATTTTCCTTGTTTACAATGTACGAAACTAATCATTCAAAGTGGACTAAAAAATATTTATTATGCAACAGATTATCGTAATGACCCATTTGCTGAACAGCTCTTTAAAGAAACTGGTGTTAAAACAAAACAAGTCCCATTAACGTCTTTAGCGGTTGATTTCCAACATGAAGCAAAAGAGGCTTATGTCGATAAACTCTTACATCATTTAAGCGATACATTAGCCCCTGAAGATTATGAAAAGCTTGTTAAGGAAGGCGAACATTTATTTAATTTTACAAAAAAGTAGGTGATTTAAACGTTGCGTGGATTTTGGCACATGACTGCTTTGGCGACGTGTGCTAGTATTAGTTATGTTTTAACAGAGCAAATGTTCTTTCTAATCATTGGCCTCCTTTGGTTAACTTTTTTAATTTTTTTAAAGCGGTTAAATCTTTTGCCGTTTATCATATCTTTAGCCGCTTTAATTTTCTTCAGCTATTATATTCCAACCCTTTCTGATCCTAAGCTAGAACAAATCGATGAGCAACATATACAACTGACAGGTAAAGTCGTCCAGCCTCTTGAACAAACATTGAAAAAGCTACAATTTACAGTGCGTGATTCAAAAGCAGATGAAAAATATTTAGTCCTCTATTTTCCCCAAGAAGATGAATATATTAGTGAGTCCAGCAAACAATCGATTAAATATGGAGCAACATGTACATTAAAAGGGACCGTAAACTTACCTGAACGAGCACGTAATCCCGGGCAATTTGATTTTTTTAATTATTATGTTGAACGTGGTTAAACCGTACAAATAATTATTGATACACTTGAGCAAATAGACTGTAAGGGATCATCAATCTTTCATCCGCTCTTTAAGTTGCGT
>DATGTA010000142.1:0-8277 GCA_035302085.1 Bacillota bacterium | reverse complement strand
TCGATCTTACCACATGTGCAAAATAATATTAATCATGATCGATTGCGAATGAATAGTTTCCATTCTGACATAAACGTAAAGTATGTCGATACATTTCCTTCGGTTGATGATTATACATTACAAAAACATTTTTTTAATATGAACAACCCTAAACAATATGAGGCTGCCAAACGATTATAAGTTGTCTTTTATCGTTCAATCATGCTAAACTAAAGATGAATGAATCATACATTTGTCTAATATAGATGGCGCTCATGCGACCATTAAAATAACTTTGAGGTGATACTATGGGCTTAGCGCAAATTGGTATTCCGAGCTTAATATTAATTTTAGTCGTTGCCCTCATTATTTTTGGCCCTTCGAAACTCCCTGAAATTGGTAAAGCAGCTGGTTCATCATTAAAAGAATTTAAAGATGCGACAAAAGGTATTGTTAACGATGATGATGAAGCAGATGAAAAGAAAACCGAATAATTGCTCATAAAAGGGTGTAGGGAGACTTTTTGCCTTACATCTTTTTTATGTTTGATTTAATACTTTGTTTATTTTACCGCCCCAAATGAGGTGAGAATATGACAGCGAATAGTCGTACACAAGTTGCCGATAAAGAAATGAACGTCGTTGAACATCTGTCAGAATTGCGCAATCGTTTAATCGTGACGGCGATCTTTTTTGTTATATTTTTCTTTGTTGGCTTTATTTTTGTGAAAGATATTTTTTATTTTTTTGCAAATGATATCGATGTAAAACTAAATATTACGAGCCCGGCAGATACGATTTGGGTATATTTTACGATTGCAGGAATTTCAGCGATCGTCTTAACGATTCCTATTTTAAGCTTACAATTATGGCTATTTATTCGTCCGGGTTTAACACCTCATGAGCGAAATATTTCTCTGTTATATGTTCCTGTTGTTTTTCTTTTATTTATTTTTGGACTTGGTTTCGGTTATTTTATGTTTGTCAAATTAATTTTACCCTTTTTACTCGGATTAAATGATGATATGTTTAATGAACTGTTTACCGTTGATCGCTATTTTCGTTTTCTGTTTCGCGTGACATTACCTTTTGCTTTACTTTTTGAGTTGCCAATTATCATTATGTTTTTAACAAGTTTAGGCATTGTCACACCGTCATTTTTACAACGAACACGTAAATATGCGTTTTTTATTATTTTAGTTGTTGGTGCTCTCATCACACCACCCGATATCGTCCTACAACTTGTCGTCGCTGTACCACTTTATTTGTTGTATGAAATAAGTATTTATTTATCCAAAATCGTTTATCGGCGTAAACAGAAAAAACATGTGGAATTTATGAAATCGAATTAGGGGATGAGCATGCGAACATTTTATGAGTATGTGTTAACGTTTCGAGGAAAATTAACAGATGATGCGGAAAGTCGTCTGGCCGAATGGATATTTTTAGACCACGACTTTCCGAAGCATTCGCTGAGTTATGATGAAATTAGCGATTACTTAGAATGGAATAATCCATTTCCTGGTTCATTAACTGTTTTTGATCAGTTGTGGGATGAATATGTTCACACATATATCGATTAATCATCGTCTACTTGCTCAATATTCGTTAGATCGGTTAAAGATAATGACCATTCATCCGTATTGTCTGGTGCGAAAATAATCGACTGTGATGACGTACATATGTGTTTAATGATGCCAATAAAATGTTGCTCCCGTCCATTTAAATAAACGGTTAAACGGACTTTTTTATGTTGTTGCCAGGCTATTTTTAATTGATCATTGAGTTCAGCGAGTAATTGTTCATCAAGTTGTGGGGAAAGTTTCTTCTCATCCTCTGCCCATAACTCCTTTAACATTTGTACGTGTTCTGGAAGCATAAGTGATGTCCATTTAATCGTTCCACGATCTTTTAACATGATTATCACCCATCACTCATTTTACAGAACGTACGTTCGCTTTGCAAGTGTAAATTTTGCCAAAATTCGTCAATACATACAAAAAAGTGCTTGATTTGTTACTTTATGCGGTTGCCCGGGAAATATATAATCGCCTACACAAAAACTACGATTGTACCGTATATTAATATAGTCAATCTTACACGTTATGAAGGGGGAAGAGCGATGCGATATCCACCTCAACCGGGAGGGCCATTCGGAAATAATCGATTTGACCAACGGATGCAACCGTTATATCCACCACATCACTTTAATTATCCGCAACCTATACAACCGGAACACCCTTTAAAAGGATTAGCGGTTAAAGGTGTTAATAATTTAACGAAAACGTTAAACCATGTGCAATCATTTACAAATATGTTAGAATCAGCTGCTCCTGTTATTGAAAAATATAAACCGGTCGTTAAAAATTTACCAATGATGTTACAAATGTTAAAGGCGATGCAAAGTGATACAAGTGCAGATAAAGGCCAACAACAGCCAAGTAAGCAACCAACACCAAGTGAAAAAACGAAAGAATCTGAACAAACACATGAAGGTATTTCAAGGCCGAAATTGTATATTGAATAACATTTACACATATATTATGCTAAAATAAATGCAAACGTAATGATGGAGGCGATAACATATGAGTCAAAAAGAAATCGCAACATTCGCTGGTGGTTGTTTTTGGTGTATGGTTGAACCATTTGATGAACGCCCTGGCATCGATAAGGTCGTCTCAGGTTATACAGGCGGCGAAATTAAAAATCCAACATATACACAAGTCGCAAGCGGTGATACAGGGCATGTTGAAGCTGTCCAAGTGACATTTGATCCAGAAGTCATGACCTATGAAAAATTACTGGAAACCTTTTGGCAACAAATTGATCCAACAGATGCTGGTGGACAATTCAATGATCGAGGCACATCATATCAAACAGCGATATTTTATCATAATGATCGGCAAAAACAACTCGCTGAACAATCTAAAAACTCATTGGAAAAAAGTGGAAAATTTTCTAAGAAAATCGTCACTGAAATATTACCTGCCAAAACCTTTTATCCAGCAGAAGAAGAACACCAATACTACTATAAAAAACAACCCTTTCATTATAATTTATATAAAAAAGGTTCTGGTCGGCAAGCTTTCATTGACAATACTTGGACAGTTGATGTCAATCAAACATCATTAAAAGAACGTTTAACACCGATTCAGTATGCCGTCACACAGGAAGATGCAACCGAGCAACCATTTAATAATGAATATTGGGACCATGAAGCTGAAGGAATCTATGTTGATATCGTCTCTGGTGAAGTGTTGTTTTCATCGAAAGATAAATATGATGCTCAATGTGGTTGGCCAAGCTTTACAAAACCGATTGATAACTACCATATTGTTGAAAAAGAAGATATGTCACATGGAATGATTCGTACAGAAGTGAGAAGTAAACAAGGTGACTCACATTTAGGGCATGTATTTAATGATGGTCCAAGACAACATGGTGGACTAAGATATTGTATCAATTCAGCATCTTTAAAATTTATTCCTAAAGAAAAGATGGCAGACGAAGGTTACGGTGATTATTTATATTTATTTACATCTAACAAGTAGACAATATTTTTATTATGTAAACTAGAAGGGAAAATGATTGATGATTCATTTATCATGGGACAATCCAAAAGTAATTAAACAAGTCAAATGCATCCATGCGAATGCAAAAAAATATGTTGTTGATCAAAAGTTAACACCGGGTAAAGTGTATGATGTCATTAATGAAACCGATGAATTTTACTTTGTCATTGATAATAGTGATCGGGTTGGCGGATTTTATAAACAATATTTTGAGGAACGATAAAATCATCCACACCAACATTTATTTAACGAATCATTTTAAATGGGAAACATCTGCTTTTTAAAAGCAGATGTTTTTTATTTGCAAATTTTTCAAAACAGTTGGTATGTATAATTAAATCTATTTAGTAAAAAGTAAGCAAAGCTATTCAGTAGTAACTTTAATAAACGATCAAAATAGTTATGTAAGCTTCATTACTTTTGGAGGTGCTATATGAGTCAAGCGAAATCGTCATTTTGGAAACAATTATCTTATTTTGGGAATGGAGAAAAATTAAACGAACAATTTGAACGTTCCCCACGAGATCGTCAATCAGAACAGTACTATCGTAGTCGGTGGCAACATGATAAAGTCATTCGTACAACACATGGAGTGAATTGTACAGGTTCATGTAGTTGGAAAGTTCATGTAAAAGATGGAATTATCGCATGGGAGACACAACATACAGATTACCCCTCAACAGGACCTGATATGCCTGAATATGAACCACGTGGCTGCCAACGTGGTGCATCTTTTTCTTGGTATATTTATAGTCCGAATCGGGTGAGATATCCATACATACGGTCAAAATTAATGAAGCTTTGGTCAGAAGCTTTACAACAATATCAAGATCCTGTACAAGCTTGGAAAAGTATCGTTGAAAATCCAGAAAAAGAAAAATTGTATAAAAAAGCTCGCGGAAAAGGTGGATTTGTCCGTACATCTTGGCATGAGATCAATTCACTTATTTCAGCTGCGATGATTTATACATTGCAAAAAGAAGGGCCTGATCGAATATTTGGATTTTCACCAATCCCAGCAATGTCGATGGTTAGCTATGCGGCTGGTTCACGATTTTTAAATCTTGTTGGCGGATCAATGTTAAGTTTTTACGATTGGTACGCCGATCTACCGCCAGCCTCACCTCAAGTGTGGGGCGAACAGACAGATGTTCCGGTCAGTTCAGACTGGTATAACTCAAGTTACTTGCTTGTTTGGGGATCAAATGTGCCACAGACGAGAACACCAGATTCGCACTTTTTAGTAGAAGCTCGCTATAAAGGAGCGAAAGTTGTTGCGGTCACACCAGATTATGCTGTTTTAACAAAGTTTGCTGATACGTGGTTACCGGTAGAAGCTGGTATGGATGCTGCCCTCGGCATGGCCATGACACATGTTATCTTAAAAGAATACTATGTTGATCAGCAAACACCATACTTTTTAAACTATGTCAAAAAATATACAGATTTACCGTTCGTTATTACGTTAACAGAAAAAAATGGCATCTATCGAGCGGGTAAATTTTTACGTGCCGAACAACTCAATATGGCGATTGAAAATGCAGCTTGGAAACCGGTTTTATTTGATCAAACGAAACAAACATTTGCGGTACCGAATGGAACGATTGGTCACCGTTGGGAAAATAAGCAACAATGGAATTTACATTTAAAAGATATGGATAACGAATTAGGAGATATCGATCCATTACTGACATTTATCGATGATTCAGATGATGTAATAGAGGTCACATTTCCGAATTTTTCAAAAGAAAAGAAAGAAACATTTTCTCGTGGGGTACCCGTTAAAAAAATAGCGATTGATGGGCAAACACAATATGTGACAACCGTTTTTGATTTGTTTATGGCGAATTCTGGTGTGAATCGTAACCTTCCCGGAGACTATCCGACATCTACTGAAGATGATCAACCGTTTACGCCTGCTTGGCAAGAAAAATTAACAGGTGTTCCAGCAGAAGATGTCGCACAGATTGCAAGAGAGTTCGCTCAAAATGCCATCGATTCAAAAGGTCGCTCAATGATTATTATGGGTTCGGGAATTAATCATTGGTATCATGCGGATATGATTTACCGCACAATTTTAAATTTAGTCCTCTTAACCGGTTGCCAAGGAGTTAATGGAGGTGGTTGGGCCCACTATGTCGGACAAGAGAAGGTGCGCCCTTTAGAAGGTTGGCAAACGGTCGCTATGGCTCGTGATTGGGGCATCACACCAAGACTTCATGCAGGTACACCTTTTTTCTATTTTGCCACAGAGCAATGGCGCTATGAAGATCAAGACGTGGGTCAATTGACATCACCGTTAACGAAAAAACCACGCTATCAACATTTTGGTGATTATAATTCACTTGCGACCCGCCTCGGTTGGTTACCTAGTTATCCACAATTTAATAAAAATCCGCTTCACTTAGGTGACAATAAAACGACTGAAGAAGCTACTGAATCGATTGTTGAGCAAATAAAATCAAAAGACTTAAATTTTGCGATTGACCGACCAGGCGATCCGGAAAATTTCCCAAAAATTTTGTTTGTTTGGCGAGCTAATCTCATTGGAAGTTCAGCCAAAGGACATGAGTATTTTTTAAAACATTTACTCGGAACACATGAAGGCACACTGAGCGAGCAAACAGAAGAAGAAGAAAGGCGCACGAATGAAATTCAGTGGATTGAAGATATTCCTGAAGGTAAGCTTGATTTACTTATTAATTATGATTTTCGTATGAGTGGAACAGGTCTGTACGCTGATATCGTTCTACCTTCAGCAACATGGTATGAAAAATATGATTTATCAAGTACAGATATGCACCCTTTTGTCCATCCATTTAACCCGGCGATCACACCGCCATGGCAATCGAAAACAGATTGGGATGCATTTAAATCTTTAGCTAAACGATTTTCTGAGATGGCAAAAAAATATTTTCCCAAGCCTGTGAAAGATGTTGTGACTTCACCATTACTCCATGACAGTCGTGATGAAATATCACAAAGCTATGGCACCGTCCCTGACTGGAAATATGGTAAACATCAATTGAAACCTGGTCATAACTTTCCACGGATCCAAGTGATTGAACGTGATTATACAAAAGTTTATGACAAATTTGTCACGTTAGGCAATAACATCCGTGAGCAAATCGGGGCGAAGGGAATTAGTTGGAAAGCTGAGGAAGAACACGATTATCTAAAAAAATTATTAGGTGTCAACCGCCGATTAGAACATTATCCGGATTTGCCAAGTTTGCAAACAGACCGAGATGTTGCTGAATGTATTTTAACATTATCTAGTACGACGAATGGTGCCGTTGCGCTGAAAGCTTGGCAAGCACAAGAAGAAAATACTGGCCAGTCGTTAACAGATTTAATAAGTGGACGATCAGAAGAAAAAATAACATTTAATGAAATTACCGAACAACCGAGAAAAGTTTTGACAACACCTGTCTATAGTGGTTCAGAAACAGGGGAAAGAAAATATTCGCCATTTACAACAAACGTTGAACGGCTTATTCCGTTTCGAACATTAACGGGGCGACAACATATGTATCTCGATCATGATCTTATGCTTGAATTTGGTGAGGAACTACCAACCTTTAAACCACCTTTACAAAAACTAACCTTTTACAGTGGGGATCGTAAACCTGAAATTGATCATGAGATTACACTTCGTTATTTAACGCCACATTATAAATGGTCCTATCACTCAACATATTGGGATACATTGCCGATGTTGACGCTGTTTCGTGGGGGACCACATGTTTGGTTAAATATAGACGATGCAAAAGCAATTGATATTGATGATAATGATTGGTTAGAAATGTATAACCGTAATGGGGTAGTCGTTGCTCGTGCAGTCGTCAGCCACCGAATACCAAAGGGAATTGTTTATATGTACCACGTACAAGATCGCTACATTAATGTACCCGGTTCAAAAATAACCGGTCAACGTGGGGGAACCTTTAATAGCCCAACACGTATTCATGTCAAACCAACACATATGATCGGTGGATATGCACAACTAAGTTACGGCTTTAACTACTATGGACCAACAGGCAATCAACGTGATGAGCAAGTAAATATCCGAAAAATGAAAAAAGAAGAGGTGGATTGGCTTGAAGATTAAAGCACAGTTTGGCATGGTGATGAACTTAGACAAATGTATCGGCTGTCATACATGTAGTGTCACATGTAGTAATACGTGGACAGATCGGCCTGGAGCTGAATATATGTATTGGAATAACGTAGAAACAAAACCGGGTGTCGGGTATCCGCGGGAATGGGAAGATAATGATGAACGAAAAGGAGGTTGGCATTTAAAAGATCGTCAATTACAGCTACGAGCTGGTGGTAGAGTAAGTAAAATGCTCAATCTTTTTTATAATAAAAATCTTGTACAAATTGATGAATATTATGAGCCATGGACATATGACTATGAAAACTTAATTAACAGTCCAGAAAAAGAACACCAACCCGTTGCCCGTCCTGTCTCACAACTTACGGGTGAATATATGGAACTTTCCTGGGGACCAAATTGGGAAGATGATCTTGCCGGTGTATATAAAACCGGTGAAAATGATCCAAATTTGCGTCATTTAGATGAACAAATTAAATTTGAATTTGAACAGACGTTTATGATGTATTTGCCAAGAATTTGTGAGCATTGTCAAAATCCTTCTTGTGTCGCTTCCTGTCCATCTGGAGCCATGTATAAAAGAGAAGAAGATGGCATTGTTTTAGTT
>DATGTA010000141.1:0-2878 GCA_035302085.1 Bacillota bacterium | reverse complement strand
TCTTAAAATCCAATCATTAGGCCCTTCCCGGCCAATGGATGCAGCTGCAAGAGTTCCATTGACTAATGATAATAAAAACATGGCAAGTGCTTGTCCAATAGGCCAGGTAATATCACTATTTTCACGTAACACACTTAATTTAATATCAGCACCTGTAAAAGCACCGATGATACCAAATATAAAAAAGAACACTAATGGCATAAGGGAAAGCCATTCACGCATATCACGTTTTAATATGTACCATTCTTTTTTACCAATCGCAATCATTGGATGCCTTACCTTATATGTTGTTCGTTTTTTCTTAGGTTGGCGCTTTTTTCTTTGAGTCCCTTCATTCATACGAATCCAGCTTTTACGAAAACCTCGCTCAGTTAATGTTGTTGCTAAAATGATTAAAATGAAAGCAAAAATAATTAATATGATTAATGGCAGAAGAAAATGTAATGATTGCGATGCCGCATGTACAACAGCTTCTGAACCCCATGTCAGAGGGATCCACTTAGGAAATATTGGTACCCCCCCAACGATTGATTCTAACAAGTCACCATCACTACGCATACTTGGTGACATGATTAAAAAGTAAGTTAAGATTCCCGATAAAAAGCTCATCACAGTGAAAAATTCATTCGCCCGATGTGCAGGAATAATTTGTACGAGAATAAGATTCAATAAAAAGGCAAATGATAATCCAATCAGCGAAACCGCTATCAAAACAATGAAAACGACGGGATAATAAAGCATACTTACCCCACTTGCTATTCCATAAACAACTAGCGGAATAGCAAATAAAAAAATCATAAATAATGGTACATATATAAAAGTTTTAATATATTTCAACCAAAAAATGTGTCGTGTTTTAATCGGCATCGTAAATAACAGTTGGAGATCAGTCGCTGTATAAAGATCCTTAAAAACTTGAGCGGTCCCAATTAAGATAACGAAACCAAGAATAAGTAAAAATACATAAGTTAAAATAGATGATAAGATTTCCGCTGTTAATGCTGGGCTAATACGCCAAACAGCACGTGAAACAAAGTATAAAACTCCGATAAAAATAACCGCAATAACTCCAAAACCGAGCAAATTTTGTGTTGGCAATGTCCGAATCGTATTGAATAGTATATTCCGTTCATTTTTCAATAATGGTTTTATCATGGTTGCTCACCATTGTCAGAAGTCGCTAATTCTTCAATAATCGCTTGTTGTGCTTGATCACCGGTTAATTGTAAAAAGATTTCTTCTAAACTTGCGCCTGTTTGACCCCCACGTTCACGTAGCTCGTCGATCGTACCTAATGCTAGTAATTCACCCTCATTAATGATTCCTACACGGTCACACATTTGTTCGGCAATTTCTAAAATATGTGTTGACAAAAAGGCGGTCATTCCTTCATCACATAATGAACGTAATAAATCTTTTAAGTTTCTTGCACTTTTTGGATCCAACCCAACAGTTGGTTCGTCTAAAAATATAATGTCTGGTCGATGAATTAATGCTCCACAAATAGCGATTTTTTGTTTCATCCCGTGTGAATAGCTTTCAATTAAATCATGGACACGATTTGTTAAACTAAACGTCTCAAGTAGCATGTTTGCTCGTTTCTCTAATTCACTCGTTGTCATTTCAAAAATTTCCGCTACAAACTGCAAATATTCCCAACCAGTTAATTTTGGATACAAGTTCGGTTGATCGGGAACATAAGCGATGTTTTGTTTCGCTTTAAGTGGATTTTCCCAGATGTTAATCCCATTTAATGAAGCTTGACCGATCGTTGGCTCTAACAGACCTGTCATCATTTTAATTGTCGTTGTTTTTCCGGCTCCATTCGGCCCTAAAAATCCAAATATCTCGCCTTGGTGAACATGCAAGTCAATTCCTTTAACCGCTTCGTGGGAACCGTATGTCTTGCTTAAATTAACAATTTCAATACTTGTTTTTGACAATATACACACCCCTACTGAACATTTCGATCAATAAAAATTGGTCCATCATAAACAGCTGTATGGTATTCACCTGATTCACCCATTGGGCAAACATTAGGATATTGTTGAATATCTCTTATAAATATATCATCAACATTTCGTCCGACCCATGAATGTGGCAGTTTTTCTGGATCAATTTTAATAACTTTCGCCTGAAAACCTAAATCAACAAACTGTTGTAACATTGTTAACATATTTTCTTGTTTCGTCCATAAAGGATATAACGATTGTAAGGAAACATTTTTGGCTAACTGCTCGCCCCACTCACGATGGCCTTGTAAATACATATCACCAAAAGCGATACCATCAATGCCATATCGTTTTTTCAAATCAGTTAATTTATTTTCAAAATCATTCATATATGTATGAAATGTCGTCACAACAAATTCAATCGGCATATTAAGTTCATTCGCTTGTTGTTTAAGTTTTTCAATCGCTTGTTCATGAGCAACTGATTTTTGATTGTTTTCCCAAATGGTTGTGACTAAACAAGCAACATTCATTTGCCGACGTTGTAATTCATAAAGCGCAAAACAACTATCTTTCCCACCACTAAAAGATAAGGCTACTACTTGTGTCATAAATTATTTATCGTCCCTTTACTTTATTTACTGTCCATATAAACTATCTTTAAGAAAAATCATTCCAATAGGCAGGATCCTCCATTTGCATTTCTAATACAACATCCTCTAAATCAAAAGGAGTAATCGTGTAAATTGGATAATTTTCATCTGCCTGAGCCTTTTGGCGAAAATATTCAACACTACCGGGATATTCATCATCGATCAATAATAAACAACCGTCCGATTTATCAATTAACCATAAATCTTTCGCTTGAAATTGATAAGGACCTTTATATTCTTCTTGATAAATCGGTTCATAAAAATCAGCAACTA
>DATGTA010000140.1:0-4027 GCA_035302085.1 Bacillota bacterium | reverse complement strand
CTTTGGAAAATCCTTACGTTGATATAATCGCCCATCCAACAGGTCGGTTAATTGGACGCCGAGAAGGTTACGCCGTAAATATGGAACAACTCATTAAAAAAGCAGGAAAAACCCAAACGACGCTGGAAATAAATGCCAACTTAAATCGCCTTGATTTAGCCGCCTATTGGGTGAAATATGCGAATGAGCATGGTGTTCAATTAGCGATTAATACGGATGCTCATAGTATAGAGATGCTTGATTTCATGACATATGGTGTGCGCGTTGCGAAAAAAGGTTGGTCCGATCAATCAGCGATCATTAACACATGGCCATTGGAAAAATTAACTCATTACTTCCAAAGAAACCGTCATTAACGATAAAAGGAGCTATGCTTAATGAACAAACGAACGCTGCAAGCTTTAGAATACAATAAAATAATTGCCCAACTAAAAACTGAAGCTGCAACGACGCTTGGCCTCGAACAAATTGAAAATTTACAACCCGAAACAACTTTAGATCGTGTCAAAACGATGCAACAAGAAACCGATGAAGCGATGCATATTTTACGTTTAAACCAAACGATTCCTCTTGGCGGTATTTCTGATATCCGCCCAAGTTTAGAGCGGTGTAGCATTGGTGGATTATTAACGATTGAACAATGTTTACATGTTGCCTCGACGATTTATGGGGGCCGTCAAGCAAAAAAATTTATTGAGCAAATTGAACATGATTTACCCCATTTGGAAAATTATACGAGTCAAATAACATCATTACGTGATCTTGAGCGAGAAATTAAACGTTGTATTGATGATGAAGGTAAAGTGGTTGACCGGGCGACATCAACGTTAAGAAGTATTCGTTCAAAAATGCAAGCGATTGAACATAAAATTCGTGATGAACTCGTACGTTATACACGGACAAAGAGTCGTTATTTATCAGAAGCGATTGTGACCATTCGTAATGATCGTTATGTTTTACCGGTTAAAGCTGATCAACAACATATGGTCGGTGGTATTGTGCATGATCAATCCGCATCCGGGCAAACGGTGTTTATGGAGCCACGCCCTGTCGTTGCTTTAAATAATGAATTGCAACATTTAACCGTTAAAGAAAAACAAGAAATCGAAAAAATATTACAACAATTAAGTGAGCAAATTGCCGCAAAAAGTAAGGAATTAGCACAAAATGTGACAGCCATTGCTATGATTGATTTTATTCATGCCCGTGCCTTGTATAGTGAAAAAATAAACGGATCTCGTCCAACGTTAAATGATGAAGGGTTCATCGATATGAAAGATGCCCGCCATCCATTAATTCCTAAGGATGAAGTTGTCGCCAATGATATTCAAATTGGCAAAGATTATACAGCAATCGTTATTACAGGACCAAATACGGGTGGAAAAACAGTTACGTTAAAATTGATTGGCTTATGTACATTAATGGCCCAATCAGGCTTGCAAGTCCCTGCATTAGATGGATGTCATTTAGCTGTTTTTGAACGAGTGTTTGCTGATATTGGTGATGAACAATCGATTGAACAAAATTTAAGTACGTTTTCATCACATATGACAAATATTGTAACGATTTTAGAACGAGTCAATGAACAAACATTAGTGTTGTTTGATGAACTTGGTGCTGGGACAGACCCTCAAGAGGGGGCGGCTTTAGCGATGGCTATTTTAGATGAAGTTGTCGAACGAAACGCCCGAGTTGTGGCGACGACTCATTATCCCGAACTTAAAGTTTATGGTTACAACCGAAAACATGTGATGAACGCTTCTGTGGAATTTAATGTCGATACACTTAAACCAACCTACCGCTTACTCATCGGTATTCCGGGAAGAAGTAATGCGTTTGAAATTTCTAAACGTCTTGGACTTGATGATCATCTAATTCAGCGGGCGAGTGAACAAATCGGTCATGATACAAAAAATGTTGAATCGATGATAGGCACTTTGGAACAGTCGACACGAAAAGCGGATGAAGCGTATGCAGAAGCTGCTAAAACGTTATCTGAAAGCGAACAACTCCTTAAGGATCTCAAACGAGAGTGGAGCAAGTTTCGTCATCAGAGAGAACAATTGTATGAAGCTGCTGAACAAAAAGCTGCTGAGGCGTTAGCAAAGGCACGTCAACGAGCGGAACAAATTGTCGAACAATTTCGCGAGAAACAACACTCTTTTAAAGAACATGAATGGATTGAAGCACGGCACCAACTTGACCAAGCCACACCTCATTTAACAGACAAACATCGTGATGAAGTATCTGAACCGACTAAAAAAGAAGTGATCAAACCGGGTGATGATGTTAAACTATTAACGGTCAATCAACGGGGGTCTGTAATTGAGCAATTGAATGATAATGAATTTATCGTTCAAGTCGGGATGATGAAAGTGAATGTTAAACGAAAGGATTTGCAACTTATGACTGAAGAGCAAAAAACGAAACAAACCGCTGTTCCAACCGTTCGTAGCTCAACACAACATACATCAACAGAATTAGATATACGAGGCGAGCGTTATGAAGAAGCATTGAATCGCTTAGAAATATATATTGATCGTGTGTTATTATCAGGATATTCCCAAGTGTCAATTATTCATGGGAAAGGTACAGGTGCTTTAAGAAAAGGTGTCCAACAATACGTGCAATCACATCCTAATATCGCTTCTTATCGGGACGGTAAAGCGAATGAAGGTGGAACAGGTGTGACAATTATCGAACTACAGTAAAGGGGAATGTTATGGAAACACTAGCTAAAGTATCATTAGTCGTTGCGGTATTATTTATAATTATTGGCATTTTTTACTTACTATGAATCTATTCGTTGGTGCTAATGAGATTTATTAACAATAAAAATGCTAGCTACGGGATCATCCAAATGATCGAGTAGCTATTTTTTTATTTAAAACTATAAAAAAATTAAAAAATAATAGACTAATCGCTATAATGAGAATATAATAATAATAAAGGGGGAGATTATAATGACTAAAATTGATCAGCAACCATGGCTCGCTCATTATCCAGATGAAATTCCACAGACGATTACCTACGATGAAAAAGGACTTCATGAATTACTCATTGATAGTGCTGAACGTTTCGATACAATGAAAGCGCTTCATTTCATGGGAAAAGAAATGTCGTATGCGGACGTTTTTACAGAGTCGAAAAAATTTGCCAACTATTTGCAAAGGCTCGGTTTAGAAAAAGGTGATCGGGTAGCGATCATGTTACCGAATACACCACAAGCGGTTATCAGTTATTATGGCGCCTTACTTGCCGGAGGAATTGTCGTGCAAACGAACCCACTTTATACGGAACGGGAACTTTTATATCAAATGGAAGATTCAGGAGCAACATTTATTGTTTGCTTAGATATTTTACTTCCACGGGTGACTCAAGTGAAAGATGAAACAGATTTGAAACATGTCATCGTTGCCGAAATTAAAGATTATTTACCATTTCCGAAAAACTTAATTTATCCATTTATTCAACGGCGTCAATATAATATGGTCGTAAAAGTGGAAGCAGATGAAACAACACACGTTTGGCGAGAGATCATGCAACAAACAGAAGCGACTTATCAGTCAGTTAATATTGACCCGAAAAAAGATTTAGCATTGTTGCAATATACAGGGGGTACGACTGGTCATCCGAAAGGAGTCATGCTCACACATTATAACTTAGTGTCTAACGTTCAAATGAGTCGCCATTGGTTGTACAAATCAGAAGAAGCCAAAGAAATTGTCTTAGGAGTTTTACCATTTTTTCATGTGTATGGGATGACAACTGTCATGAACATGTCAATTATGATGGGCTCAAAAATGGTTTTATTACCGAAATTTGATGCCGGTGAAGTGTTAAAAACGATCGATAAATTGCAACCGACATTATTTCCCGGTGCACCGACCATTTATGTTGGTCTCCTAAACCACCCAGATATTAAAAAATATGATTTGTCATCCATTGAAGCTTGTATTAGTGGTTCAGCAGCTTTACCGATCGAAGTCCAAGATCAATTTGAGCGAATCACAGGCGGTAAACTTGT
>DATGTA010000139.1:0-5020 GCA_035302085.1 Bacillota bacterium | reverse complement strand
CTCTTTAGCAATTTTAGCTAATGACGGTTCACAAACAAGTGCCGAGCGAAGTTGTGTCATCTCGCCTTCAGACATTGTTGTATACTTGTCATAAATATGTTTTGACACAGCCAATTCCAAAGCAGCATCTCCTAAAAACTCTAATCGTTCATTATCTATTAAATGTTTTTGTTGATGCTCATTCACATACGATGAATGTGTGAATGCTTGTTTTAACAATTTTTCATTATGAAATGATATAGCATATGTTTTTTGAAATAAATGAATGTCCATGGATAATGTTCACCTCAATAAACATAGATTAAGGAGCCTCAACATCTTGAGACTCCCCCTATATAAAAATCATTCATCTTAAGATTGATGGCTGTTTATGTATTCAACAGCATCTCCTACTGTAGCAATTTTTTCTGCTTCCTCATCAGCAATCTCCATATCGAACTCATCTTCTAATTCCATCACGAGTTCGACAACATCTAATGAATCTGCTTCTAAATCATCTGTAAATGATGCTTCCATCGTTACAACAGATTCATCGACATCGAGTTGATCAACGATGATTTCTTTAACACGTTCAAAAACATCTGACATTTGCCGTCACCTCCCTTCAAAGTTAAAATGATTTCCATTAGGCCATAACCATACCACCATCAACACGGATTGTTTGGCCTGTAATATAATTCGCATCATCTGACGCTAGAAAACGGACTGTTTTCGCAACGTCTTCCGGTTGACCTAATTTAGCTAACGGAATCATCGCTAACATTTGCTCCCGTTGTTCTTCGGTTAAAGCATCCGTCATATCAGTTGAAATAAACCCAGGCGCAACTGCGTTCACACAAATATTTCGACTCGCAAGTTCTTGGGCATTTGATTTCGTCATCCCAATGACTCCCGCCTTAGCTGCCACATAGTTCGCTTGGCCTGGATTTCCACTCACTCCAACAATAGAAGCAACATTAATAATTTTCCCTTGACGTTGGCGCATCATTGGACGTGTAGCTGCTTTTGTGCACAGAAAGACACCTTTTAAATTCGTATCGATCACTTGTTCAAAATCAGCTAACTTCATCCGCATTAGTAAATTATCTTTCGTAATCCCAGCATTATTGACTAAAATATCGATTGAACCAAAATGATCGATCGTTTTTTTAAACATGTCTTTTACATCAGTTTCTTCAACGACATTCGCTTGAATGGCAATTGCTTCTCGGCCGAGTGATTTAATTTCGGCGACGACTGCTTCCGCTTTATCTTGACTTCCTGCATAATTAACAGCTACATTTGCACCATGTGTCGCTAATTCTAAAGCAATCGCTCGACCAATGCCCCTAGATGCACCTGTTACTAAGGCATTTTTACCTGCAAGCATCATACAAATTCCTCCTTATACCAAGCAATGAATTTTTTCATTGATTTTGTATCTTGTACCGAAAATGTTTTAACTTGTCGATTAATTTTTCTAACGAGTCCACTGAGCACACGACCGTGACCGACTTCGACAAATGTGTTTACACCAGAGTCAATCATGTTTTTAATGGATTGTTCAAATCGAACCGGTGAATACATTTGTTGTTGTAATAAATGTTTGATTTCTGACTCATCAGTTACTGGTTTAGCCGTAACATTAGCATATACGGGTACTTTTCCTGCCTGAAATGGTGTCTGTGCTAATGCTTGTGAGAATTCCTCATTCGCTTTGGCCATTAAACGGGAATGAAAAGGACCACTAACGTTTAATGGGATCACTCGACGGGCACCAGCGTCATTTAAAAGGGGAATCGCTTGATCAATTCCTGACTTTGTTCCGGATATAACGATTTGCCCAGGACAATTTAAATTGGCAAGGTCGACAATTTCGTCCGTAGGTAAATTCGCTAATGATTGCGAAATTTCTTCTTCGGTTAATCCTAAAACAGCTGCCATCGTTCCTTGGCCTTTTGGAAAAGCTTGTTCCATTAATTGACCACGACGTTGAACAAGAGGTAAGGCATCATCAAGTGTTAGTGCGTTCGCTGCCACGAGGGCACTATACTCTCCTAAACTATGTCCAACTGTCACATCAGGGACAATATTTTCTTGGGCTAATAATGTTAATACAATATAACTTGATAATAATAAAGCAGGTTGAGCATTTTCAGTTTCAGTTAATTGCTCCTGTGGGCCTTGGAGCATTAATTTTTTCAAATCTTTATTTAAAATGTCATTCGCTCGCTTAAAAATTAAGCGAACATCTTCATATTCATCATAAAACTGTTGTCCCATACCAACTTGTTGTGATCCTTGACCAGGAAACATAAAAGCAATTTGTGACATAGTTTCACTCCTTATCGACTGTCATCTGTTTGATCGTTGAATGGATCGTTTCTGTAACATTTTGTTCGACCATATAACAAGCTTGTTTAATCGCATTGTAAATCGCACGTCCATTTGATGAACCGTGTGCTTTAATCACAGGTGCCGCTAAACCGAATAATGCTGCACCACCATATTCTGAGTAATCTAGTTCGGTTTGTAACTTTTTGAGATCGCTTTTGACTAAAGCAGCGGCTAACTTTGTTTTAAAAGAGCTCATAAATGTATCTTTCAACATAGAAAACATTGTCATTGCTGTTCCTTCAATCGTTTTTAAAGCGACATTGCCACTAAACCCATCAGCAACGACAACATCGGCAGCCCCGAGCAATAAATCACGGGCCTCTATATTACCGATAAAATTAATCGGTGCATCAGACAAAAGATCAAACGCTCGCTTCGTTAAATCGTTACCTTTACCTTTCTCAGTCCCGACGTTTAGTAAACCAATACGTGGATTGGCAATGGAACGAACGTTTTCAGCATAAATCGAGCCCATAATCGCATATTGTAATAAATGATTTTCAGTTGCTTGAACGTTTGCCCCAACATCTAAAAAAACAAATCCTTTACCATCTAATGTTGGTAATGTTGGGCTTAATGCTGGACGTTCAATCCCTTTAATCCGACCGACAATAAATAGACCAGCACTCATTAATGCACCTGTATTACCAGCAGATAGGCAAGCTTGTGCCTCACCATTTTTAACCATATTAGCCATTAAAACGAGTGAGGCATTTTTCTTTCTTCTAACCGCTCTGACCGGTTCATCTTCACCTGTTATAAATTCTTCTGTATGTACAATTGTGATATGTTGATCATTCGTTAAATGTTGTTTGATTTTTTCTTCATGACCGACTAAAACAATTTCTAAATTATCAATATTTTGAATAGCTTCCATCGCCCCTAAAACAACTTCCTTTGGGGCATGATCGCCACCCATAGCATCGATTGCTAATTTCATGTTATTATTCCCCTTTTTGTTCCGTCGAACGATACATCGTAAATAAACCATTAAATACCTTTTCCTGATCGACGTAACTTTTCACTTCAACATCTGTTAAACCTTTATGATTGAACGCTTTAACAACTTTCGCTTTAGCAACGACACGATCATTCTCCTTTACTTGTTGGGTAAATTTAATATTTGCTTGAACGGTAAGTGCTAATTCATCATCAATAACAGCAACCGCTAAAGAATTAGCTTGAGCAAACAAATGGTGTCCGCGGGCAATGTTGTTTCTTGAAAAAACATGTTCAGGTCGAATATCTAAAATAGATATTGCCCGTTCATCTAACTCTAGATCAACAACCTCACCAATGACTTCATCGATCGGCAAAGCTTTCACGGTTTCATTCCATTGATTCGTAGCAACGGATTTAATTCTTTCACGCAATTCAGGGATTGCAAGTTCCATCCGATCTAAACGTATCGTTTGTATACTGACGGAAAATTTTTTGGCTAATGTTTCATCGGTGACAAAAGGAGTTTTTCGTATCGTTTCTTGTAAAAGTTGTTGTCGCTTAGCTTTACTTAATTTCATTTTTGCACCGTCCAATAGAATTATTCGTTAATGTTAAGACTAGGTACTAAAAACAATATATAACACACCCCTATTTTATGCAAGCGTCATTTCGATTAATCAAGTTGTCCTTTTAATGATGGCTCTTTTTCTAACAAAGTTTTTAAAGGAAAGTATTCTGGGTCACGAAAAAGCAAATCTTCTGTTACAATATCTACCGCATCTTGACGAGCCGTTTCAAGGGCCCGATAATCTCGAATCATATCTGCAATATTAAATTCTGGTAAACCACTTTGTTTATGACCAAAAAAGTCCCCAGGTCCTCGTAACTTTAAATCTTCTTCGGCTAATTTAAACCCATCATTTGTCGCTGTCATAATTCGCATCCGTTCTTTCCCGGTATCACCTTTTGGATTAGCAATTAAAATACAATAACTTTGTAAATCACTTCGACCAACCCGTCCTCGTAGTTGATGTAATTGGGCTAACCCAAATCTTTCGGCATCATAGATGACCATAACGGTTGCAGACGGCACATTAACACCTACTTCAATAACGGTCGTTGCGACAAGAACATCAACTTGTCCTTCAGTAAATTGTTGCATTACCTGCTCTTTTTCTTTTGATTGTAGTTTTCCGTGTAATAAACCGACCGTCGTCGAATCTTGATAAAATGACTGTAATTGTTCATAAATATCGAGTGCATTTTGAATGTCTAGTTTATCAGATTCTTCGATCAGTGGGCAGACGACATAAGCTTGTTCACCTTTTTTTACTCGGTCATTAATAAATGTTAAAACACGCTCAAACATATTTTCTTTCACCCAATATGTTTCAACTGGTTTTCGTCCTTTAGGCATTTCATTAATCACAGAAATATCCATATCACCAAAGGCAGTGATCGCTAACGTTCGGGGAATTGGTGTCGCTGTCATAAATAATGTATCTGGATGATAACCTTTTTGCCGTAAGGTGCGCCGTTGCTCGACGCCAAAACGATGTTGTTCGTCAATAACGACAAAACCTAATTGTGCAAATGAAACATCTTTTTGAATTAATGCGTGTGTCCCGATAATTAAATCAAGTGTTTGATTGTCTACCTTTGCCAAAATTTCCCGGCGCTCCTTTTCTTTTGTCGAGCCTGT
>DATGTA010000138.1:0-8744 GCA_035302085.1 Bacillota bacterium | reverse complement strand
ATGACGGTCAGTTTTGGAAAGGATGCCGATCGAGATCCGCTTGAACCTGAACTGATCGAAGAAATTTTCCAAGATTATGCGAAGTTTACCGGTGTAGAATATGCTTACGGTGATCAACGTCACGGAGAAAAGGCTTATTATGAAGATGTCGTTGAACGGGCAACACGAGGGGGAAGTGGGAGAAATCAGAAAAACATTGACCTAATTATCGTTGCCGATCAACTATTAACGGGTTATGATTCAAAATATATTAATACGTTATATGTCGATCGCCAATTAAAACTACAAAATTTAATCCAAGCTTATTCACGAACGAACCGAATTTTCGGTAAAGAAAAAGAGTTCGGATCGATCATTAACTTCATGTATCCGCGCCTAACGGAAGAAATGGTAAAAGAAGCATTAGTGTTATACGGTAGTGGTGGAAAAAGTAGTCAAGCAATCGTTGATCCGTATAATGTCGCTAAAAGGAAATTTATGGATAGTATTCAACAGGTTGAAAATGTGTTAAACGATCCGACAAGTTGGCAATCATTGCAATCGGATGAACAAGCGAAAGAGAAGTTTCTCAAAGCTTATCGAGAAGCAAAGGATCATTTTAATACGATTCAACAATATTACGAATATGAATGGGATAACGAATCTTTTGGGGTTACGGAACACGAGTGGATGCGTTATGAAGGTGCCTTTAGAAACTTAACAAGGGATGAACACGGCGATGATGAGCTTGAAGAGGAAACACCGATTTTTCCCTTAGGTGAGACGAAACTTGCTGGAAGTCAACGGATTGATGCCCATTATATTATTCAACTAATCGAAGAGCGAGCAACTGCTGCCGACGGAAAGCAAACTGTCGATTCAGATGGCTTAAAAGTCATTTATGAATATATTGAAGAACTTAGTAACTTAGGAGAACATGAGCAAGCCGAGTTATTGAAACAATTTATCATTGAAGAAGTCGAACAAGGAAAGATAACCGTTGAAAAATATTTTGAAGAAGCGTACGAAGAATGGAAAAATACAAAGTTACAGGCTGAAATTTATGACATATCTAAGGCGTGGGGGATGGATGAAAAAGTCTTTGAAAGAGCAGTAAATGCCTATACCGTTTCACAGTCAAAAGATATTCCATTTATGGAAGAGATCACGGCGAGTGTCGATTATGACTCAATTGAAAATCCAAAAACAGATAGCCCCCTCGACCATATTATAAAAATGGGTCAACAATTGCCAGATATCGTTCATAAGCTCAATCGAAAATATCGATCCTAATGATCATTACTTATTTTTGATTAAGCTATAAAGCGAGGCAAGAACATATTTGTCTCGCTTCATTCGCCAAACTAATTAGATAAATTTCACACGTTTTTAAATCACGTTTGTAAATCATGTGTCATTATGATGGCAAAGAAATCATAGCTGAATAATCAATGATGTTAAAACAGATTGCACATATCGTGTGATCTGTTTTTTAATTTTCACCTATGCTATGATAGAGACAATTAAATCTTGGAAAAAAGTAGGCGATTCATTATGAAAGCGGTTATTTTTCAACATGATGAAAAAAACGAATATGTGACGATTACACTTAATCGACCTCATAAGCGAAATGCCATATCTTTAACGATGGTTGAATCACTTGCTAAAGCTATTGAAAAAGCGAAAACATTAAATATTAAATGTTTAGTTATAACAGGGGCGGGGCAAAAAATGTTTTCGGCTGGCGGCGATTTAAATGATTTTCATACGAATTTAACGACGGATCAATCTTTTGAACGGTTGTACGCTATGAAAGAAATTCTTTATGAGCTCGTGTCATTTCCTGTCCCAACGATCTGTCTATTGAATGGTAACGCTTTAGGTGGGGGTTGCGAATTAGCGACCGCCTGTGATATTCGTATCGCTAAAGATGGTACAAAGTTCGGCTTTGTCCAAGCATCATTAGGGATTACGCCCGGATGGGGTGGAGGTATTTTGTTGTATGAAAAAGTACAGCCAAATTTTGCCTTACAATGGTTAATGGAAGGAGTCACTTTTTCGGCTAAAGAGTTAAAATCATCTGGCTGGTTGCAGCAAATTGTCGAGGACACTGAATGGGGACAAGATGAAAAAATTTTAGCCCATTACTTAAATAAATCTACTGAACAAATGAAACATTTTAAACAACAATTTAAACAAAAAATAGCTACTTTAAGTCTCGCAGCATTAATGAATGAGGAAGTTCGTCAATGTTCACAGTTTTGGGGATCACCGTTACATAAACAAAAAGTAGCTCAAGTGTTAAACAGAAATAAATAATAACTAACAAGTGAATGATTCTATCACCTTAATCGGTTGCATACATTGATAGCAAAGTAGATTAGGGGGATGAATGATGAGTGATATTCGGCAAACAGCTTGGACAAAAAATGAGGATACCATACTTGTGAACACTGTCTTACGATATATTCGTGAAGGAAGAACACAATTAGATGCGTTCGAAGAAGTTGCCCACCAACTATCAAGAACACCAGCAGCTTGTGGCTTCAGATGGAATGCAACACTTCGTAAACAGTATGATGCTAAGGTTAAACAAGCAAAATCTTCTCGGCAAAAATCATCACGCAGCAATGATACAAATAAGCGTGTCTTACCACATGCATTGTCAAACATTAATGAGCATATACATACGGCCATTGCCTTACTGGAAACATTAAAAAACACAACAGCTCCGTATATGAGTCAAATTGATGAACAGAAAATGATCAAACAACTTCAAGAAGAAAATAAACGGTTACAAAAGAAACTCATGCGCTATGAAGCAGCTTGGCAGGAAATGGAGAAAATTGCTAATTGGGTCTATAAGAAAGATGAATAAGTTAAGATGTCTTTTCATGTACTAGATTATTCATATATAATGATGCAGGCATTACCACTCGAAGTGGCACTTAATGCCTGCAATGACTTGTTAACTATTTGCTGATTTTTTTTCAGCAACACCTTCAGGTAACCAAATGAGTGGGTTTTGTCCAAGGTCACGTTCAATTTGATAAGTTGCTTGCTTAAAAGACATTTTTTCCCAAAAGCCATGCGAATTTACTCGGGGACTTGTACGAATGGGCAAATCAAATGATTTAGCGAATTCAACTAAAGCGGTTCCATAACCTTGATTACGATAATCAGGTAAAACTTCTAGTTTCCACAATTCTAAATAATCGTGTGATGGATCAAAAAAGGCATCATATTTTTTACTTACTTTGTACAAGCTCATACGAGCGATCAAGTGATTACCATAATAAATTCCGTAAAATGGTGATTCACTATCATTTTCAACAATGTTATCTTTTAAATCTTTTTCCATCGACAATTCTTGGTTCCCGTATTCTTTGAACTGTTTAAATTCTTCAAGAGTTTTGTAATTGATTAACAATCGCTTAACATTATCTTTTATAGGTTTCAATTGTCTTAACCCCTTTATATATTTTCCAAATTGTGCTTTCTTTTAGTATAATATAAATAATCTTAGATTGAAAACATCTATTTGAATAATCTATGAAACTTTATTGTGAAATGAAATCGTTAAAGGGAATGAAAATGCTCATGAACATCGGAATTATCGGTGGTGGATCACTTGGATTATTGATCGGCAGTTATTTAGGAAAACATGATCAAACAACTATTTATGTTAGACGTCAAGAGCAAAAAACTAAACTGTTATCACATGGGATTAATCGTTCACAAGAATGTATACCTGTTCAAGCGAAGACATATGACAATATGCAACAAGAAGATTTGCTCATCGTCTGCTTAAAGCAGTATGATTTAGCAACAGTCATTCCATATATCAATCAGAGCAATTGGCAAACACCAACCATTTTTTTACAAAATGGGATGGGGCATATTAAATGGTTAAAACAAATGAAACAACCAATCATCGTTGGCGTTGTCGAACACGGGGCCTTAAGAGTTAATGACTATACCGTCAAACATACGGGTATTGGTCAAATAAAATTGGCACCTTTTCAGCGGGTATCACAGCTAATGAAACCTATTCAATCAACAATCCAAGCGAATCATTTTCCAGTCATTATTGATAGTGACTGGGAAAGATTACTCGTTGACAAGTTAGTCATTAATGCTGCGATTAATCCATTAACAGCTATTTTCAAAATTAAAAATGGTGAGTTATTAACGAATGACCATGTTTATCAACTTCTGAAAAAATTAACGTATGAAACAGCAAACATCTTAAATCTTAATCCTGTTGAGCAGCTGAAGCGTGTTCAAACAATTGCTCAACAGACGGCATTAAATGATTCATCAATGTTACAAGATATTCAAACGAACGGGCGAACAGAAATCGAAGCAATTTCCGGTTATTTATTAGAGCAGCGAAGCGAAATGGAAAAACCTTATACGACATTTGTCTATTACGGTGTGAAAGCATTAGAATTAAGAGGTTGTTAAATGGATACTTTAAAACGAGTGTTAATTTATTTAATTGGTGGCCTTGTGACGGTACCGTTTATTAGTACATATGTTGTTTATTTAGTGAGTAAAAAAATATATCATCATAAATGGCGGGCGATCCATCAGGCGGTCCAATTAACAAATGTTTTTTATATTTTTTCTTTTTTAACGATGGTGAAAATTTTATTCAATCGATCACTTTTTTGGTTGGTCGTTTTATTTCACTTATTCATCTTAATGATTGTTACAATCTATCAATGGAAACAACAGACCGAAATTTATTTATTACATAGTTTTAAAATTACTTGGCGAATATCGTTTTTAATTTTCTTAATGGGTTATATAATTTTGGCAATGTATGGTATTCTTAAGTATCTTTTGCTTATTTAAATAAAAAAATTGACAAAAACTTTAACAATTTATCACCTATGAATATGTAAATAGGATATGTTGAAAACAAGCTCTATTTCCGCTTAAAAATAACATGGCTAAATTTACTCACATTAGATTAGTGAAGGCAAGGCTAATTTTTATAGTTTAAAAAATAGAGCTTACACAAAGGATTTTAGTAAATAAAGCATCTTCACTGCAAGTGTGCCATTCATTCGTTACAATAGGAAGAGTACTTAAACACATAATTATATATAAGCGATAAAGGAGTGCATATGATGCGAATTGAATCCATTCAAATGAAACAAACAAATTCATTAATAGCGGATTATTTAAATAATGACGAACAAATAAACGATTTCATTGACTATCCAACAGACAATTTAGAGCAACGGTTAAAAGACCTCAATGACCAAACATTTGACCGAAAAGCTCTCACAGATGTTTTGCATTCAATGAACGAACAATGGCAAGCCCCCGAACAGTCGCTCAAAAATATTAGCCGTCTACAAGCATCTGATAGTGTTGTCGTCATTGGGGGTCAACAAGCGGGATTACTTACAGGCCCACTCTATACGATTAATAAAATTATTTCGCTCATTCAATATAGTCGGCAACAAGAAGAAGCGTTGGGTGTTCCAGTTATTCCAGTTTTTTGGATTGCTGGGGAGGATCATGATTTTGCGGAAATTAACCATGTGAACATGCTCAAAGGTACACGAATGAAAAAAATACCGATTTCACAATTTGAAGAAAAGCGAATACCTGTCGGGGACTTAACGATCGACCAAAAACGAGCAAACGATTGGCTGAACAAATTATTTTTAACAATCCCTGAAACGATCCATACGAAAAAGCTCTATAATGAATTAATGGATTGTTTGCAGGATGCGAAAACATATGTCGATTTTTTTGCAACACTCATTTATAAGCTATTTCCTACAGAAGGACTCGTACTTATAAATTCTCATGATGAAAATTTGCGAACCATTGAAAGTGATTATTTTCAAGCGATGATTCATCAGCAAGAAGACATTTCGGTGACAATTTATGAAAAACGTATGCGCCTCAAACGTCTTGGTTACCCAACACCTGTTGAGGCAGAAATAGATGATACACATTTATTTTACCATTTGAACGGAGAACGAGTTTTATTAAAACGTCAAGATTCAGGTCGTTGGATTGGTAAACAAGACAACATTAACTTTACAACGAATGAGCTGATGGAGATTGCCGAACATCAACCACAGCTGTTAAGCAACAATGTGATGACACGGCCAATCATGCAAGAATTTCTATTTCCTACATTAGCTTTTGTCGGTGGACATGCCGAAATTAGTTACTGGATGTTGTTACGTGAAACATTTCATTTATTCAACAAAAAATTACCACCCCTTGTGCCACGTTTGTCATATACATTTATTGACCGCAAATTAGAAAAGATTTTAACAGCATATAATTTATCCGCTGAGTATGTAATTAACTATGGGGTTCATCGTGATAAAATGAATTATTTATCGGCATCACAACAACCAGCAGTCGAGCAAATGTTTAAGCAATTAAATGAAACTATTCAATATGTTCATCAACCGGTGCGTGAAGCTGCTTATCAATTACGGGCTGATGTTGGTCAATTTTCCGATCGAAATTTATTTCATTTACAAACAACAGTCAATCAGTTAAAACATCGGATGAAGCAAGCGATTGAGGAAAACTATGAACAAACAATCAATGATTTTGACTTATTACAAGGTTGGTTACAGCCAGAAAATCATTTACAAGAGCGAATGTGGAATATATTACCATTCATTAATGAACATGGTTTATCGTTCATTAAAGCATTAATCAATGAACCGTGTACATTTAAAGAAAACCACTTTGTCGTTTATTTGTAAAATTTTCCCCACTTTTCCCCACCGACCATTTAAATAATTAAAATAAGTTTAATAATGAGCTAAACTAAAGGTTTATTCGATAGGCCTTTAGTTTTTTTGTGGCCCAAAATACCTATTCATTGATGAGTGATTTCAATGACTATAGATATTGTTTATTATTTTTAAAAATCTAGTGGTGAATAGTGGGGCAATGTGGTAGAATAAATGAAAGAAAGTGGGGCAGACAGTATGTTCATGGGTGAGTTTCAACATAATATCGATGAAAAAGGCCGTATCATCGTACCTGCTAAGTTTCGTGAAAGCTTAGGAGAGACGTTTGTTGTCACTCGTGGACTTGATCAATGTTTATTCGCTTATCCAATGGATGAATGGCATATTTTAGAAAAGAAATTAAAACGATTACCCTTAACTAAAAAAGATGCCCGAGCATTTACCCGATTTTTCTTTTCGGGGGCTGTTGAATGTTCCATTGATAAGCAGGGAAGAATAAACATTCCGATGCCCTTAAGAACTTATGCTTCACTTGAAAAAGAAAGTGTTGTCATTGGCGTATCAAACCGGATTGAATTTTGGTCGCAAGAGATTTGGGAGCAATATTTCCAAGCATCTGAACAATCTTTTGCCGATATCGCAGAAAATTTATTAGACTTTGATATTTAAGCTGTTTTATAGAAAAAGAAGGTGTTAAGATGTTTGAGCATGTAACGGTCCTTAAGACTGAAACAATCGAAGGCCTTGCGATTAATCCTTCAGGTACATATGTTGATTGTACCGTTGGTGGGGGAGGACATGCGTATTCGATTTTACAAAAATTGAATGAACATGGTCGTTTAATTGCTTTTGATCAAGATTTAAAGGCGATAACTGCAGCCAAAAAACATCTTCATAAATATATTGATCAAGTCACTTTTATTCAACATAATTTCAGACATTTAAAAGAACAATTACAAACTCATGATATTGAACATGTCGATGGTATATTGTTTGACCTTGGCGTTTCATCACCACAACTAGATGTTGATGAACGAGGTTTTAGCTATCAGACAAATGCCACGCTCGATATGCGAATGAATCAACAACAATCATTAACCGCAAAAACGATCGTTAATGAGTACACCGTTGATGAATTAACATTTATTTTAAAAGAATATGGGGAGGAACGTTTTGCTTATCGAATTGCCCGAACCATCGAGCGTGAACGGAAAAACGAACCGATTCAAACAACTCATACACTCGTTGATATTATTAAACAGGCGATTCCGGCACCTGCCCGTCGTAAAGGTGGACATCCTGCAAGGCGAACGTTCCAAGCGTTACGAATTGCTGTAAACGATGAATTAAATGCTATTGTTACAGCTTTAAATCAAGCAGCCGAGGTCGTTAAAGTTGGTGGTCGAATAGCTGTGATCACATTTCATTCGTTGGAAGATCGTATTTGTAAACACGCTTTTCGGACATGGAGTACAAATAAGCCTGTTCCAAGAAATTTTCCAGTGATCCCAGACGATCATCAAGCACCATTTAAACGATTAACACGTAAACCAATTACCCCAAGTGAAACAGAAATTACAGAAAACAAACGGGCCCGCTCGGCAAAATTAAGAATCGTCGAAAAAACAAATCAATGGTCTCATGAGTTTGCTTATAAAGAAGGGTGGAGATAAACGTGAATATTGAACGAGCAAAAAATTGGCGCCATACATATGAAGCGACCCAACCACAAGTTGATCACCAAAGAAAAGTTAGAGTTGTTGTCCGGCGTAGAAGTTGGATTACTAAAGGTGAAAAGATCATTTACTCATTTGTTGGTCTATCGTTAATCGTTGCTTGTTATTTTATCATTTCATACTCTTCACAAACGGATCAAATGAACCGAAACATTCAAACGATCGAACAAACAATTAATCAGCAACTGCTTCATAATGAAAATTTACAATTTAAAGTTGATGAATTAAGTAAACCTGATCGCATTATGCAAAAAGCAGAAGAACTCGGTTTGAAAATTCAAGA
>DATGTA010000137.1:0-4488 GCA_035302085.1 Bacillota bacterium | reverse complement strand
AACCCCATCAATAATTTGGGCAAGCTCTGTAAAGTTTCTACCAATTTCCGTTCCTTTGCCTGCCATCGTTTCCAGGGCAATTTGTACCGTATCATCTTGGGTCAGTACTTCGTTTAATCCATTAATAATTTGTTTGATCCCCTTGTCTACACCAGCACCAACATGAGCACCCGGATGCAATACAATTTGTTTGGCACCAATGGCTTCAGTACGATCTATTTCACTTCGTAAAAAACGTACACCTAAATCAAATGTATCCGCCTTTTTTGTATTCGCAATATTAATAATGTATGGAGCATGAACGACAACATCAGAAATATTATGTTCTTCCATATGTTCTTGACCTGATTCAATATTTAGCTCTTCTAAAGGGCGTCTTCTTGTATTTTGTGGGGCACCTGTATAAATCATAAAGGTGTTTGCTCCATAAGATGCGGCTTCTTCACTTGAACCGAGTAACATTTTTTTACCACTCATTGAAACATGTGAGCCTAATTTTACCATTTATTCTCCACTCCTTCTCTAAAAAGTCTATTTATATATACACTTTAACATAAATTAATGAGTCCAGCGGCACGTTTACCGTCGTTTTCTTTTGGATGAACGTTGATGCTTAGTTTTTTTCGCCTGACCTCTCTTTCGCTTTGACCGTGTAGCAACATTTTTAGGTCGGATATTTCTACGTCTCGTTTGAATAAGTTCCCCCTGTTGGACATCCGAAAAAACAAAAGATATATTGTTTGCTTCTAATTGATGAATGAGTGCTGAATCATCTTCTGTATATAAACTTAGCGCTACTCCTTCTAAGCCTGCTCTTGCTGTACGGCCTACTCGATGAACGTAAAAATTTACTTCTTTTGGTAGTTGAGCATTTATCACATGACTTACCCCGGGAATATCAATACCCCGAGAAACAAGGTCAGTCGCCACGATATATTGAAAGTGGAGTTGCTCAATTTGTTTTAATGTCCGGCGCCGTTCTCGTTGCGACATTCCACCGTGCAGCAATCCTACCTTCAAGTTTCTTTCATTCAATTGTTTAGCTAGCTGAATGGCATCTGTTTGTCCATTTGTAAAAATGATTGCTAAGTATGGTTGAAAAACTTTAGATAATTCAATGATGACATCTGCTCGTTCACGGTGCCGCAAAGGAATCAAATGATGTTCTAAATTTTGCGGTGTTAGTTCATCATTAAGGTTAATATTAACTGGATGATCCATATATTTTTTAAAAAAATGTTCCAATGATTTAGAAATTGTTGCAGAAAACGCTAGTATTTGAATGTCTCTCTGGGCTCGAACAAGCAGTTGGTCAATTGACTCTAATAATCCTAATTCTGCCATTAGATCTGCTTCATCGATCACAAAAGATTTTGCTGAATAAATCGATAAATGGCCACTTAAAATTAAATCTAATATTCGCCCAGGTGTACCGACAATGATATGTGGTGGAGTTGTTAAACGTTGTTGCATTTGTTTACGGTCGGTTCCCCCAACGAGTAAGCGTGCTGTCCATTTCGTCTCTTTATTCGCAAGTTTTATCATTGTTTGGATATCTTGATATATTTGGGTCGCTAATTCACGTGTAGGCGATGTAATCACATATTGAACTGATTGCTTCAAAGGATCTAACTCATTGAGTAAAGGGAGTAAATATGCATGTGTTTTACCTGTCCCTGTGGCAGCTTGTCCAATAACACTTTTCCCTTGTATGACCAAAGGGATAACTTCATGTTGAATATTTGTTGGTTGTTTAAAATAAAGTTGTTCAATTACTTGGTTAATTATTTGTTTAAAATTAAAGGCTAAAAATGAATGTTTTGTCATCTTAAAACTCCTTTGAAGTTAAACGAATTGAAACGGATCTGTATTAATCGTTGAGTGATGGACTTGAATCGTTTTGCTTTGTAGTTTGGCTTGTAAATATTGCTCTATCGCCTCAACTGCTAAATGTTCAATATAATGTCCGGCATCAATAACCGCTAGTCCAATATCTTCAGCAAGTTGTGCTTGGTGAAACGTAACATCACCTGTAATGAGTAAATCTGCCCCTTTTCGTTTAGCGGTTGGAATATATTTTTCACCACTGCCCCCAATAATTGCCACATGCTTAATTGACTTTTGTAAATCACCGGTTACACGGACATTGTTTAAATGAAAAGCATCTTTGACAAACGTTGTAAAGCTTTCTAAGGTTTGTTTATCATTTAATGATCCAATTCGTCCTAGTCCATATTGTTTCCCTTTATTAGCAAGTGGATACACATCATAAGCGACCTCTTCATAAGGGTGGGCATCAATCATTTGCTCTAACGCACTTGTTAAATGAGTTTGTGGGACGATTGATTCGATCTTATATTCAGGGACATATTCTATCGTTCCTTCTGTGCCAATATATGGATTTGTTCCTGCAAGTGGTTTAAAGGTTCCTTCGCCTTTCGTTTGAAATGTACAATGACTATAATTCCCAATATGACCGGCACCACCGCTACTCAGAGCGTGACGCACATGTTCAGCATGTGATTCAGGGACAAATACAACGATTTTATATAATGATTCCTTATAAATATCTGCGAGTGGTTTGATATTTTGTAGCTGTAATAATTGGGCGAGTACATCATTAACACCACCATGAGCAATATCTAAATTTGTATGTGCGGCATAAACGGTTATATCGTTTTTAAGTATCGTTTGTAATAATTTTCCTTGACTTGTTGCCGTATTAATTGATTGAACCGCTTGAAAAAGCATTGGATGATGGGCGATGATTAAATTAACATTATTTTTTATAGCCTCATTAACCACTGCTTCGGTAACATCAAGTGTGACTAAAATATTTCTCACAACATCCCGATCATTGCCGACTTGTAAGCCGACAGGGTCCCAATCATAAGCGAAATTTTTCGGTGCCCACTCTTCCATCCATTGAAATATTTTTTTATGTGTTAAATCACTCATCTCCTAAAACCTCCTCAATCCAGCGAATTTCTTTCATAAATTTATTCAGCGATTGATTCGTCTGTTTTGCTTGTTTGATCTGCTCAACAACCTGATGTAAATGCGCTAATTCAGCTGACCACTTTTTCCGAAATAATGATGATTTTTCATCCATTAACAAAGGACCGAACAAAAACTGTTTATTTTTTAATGTTGTGACGGAAGCATAAGGTTGCTCAGCATCTAAATCAGCAACAATGATTTCATAAAGATGTTCATTTTCTTGAACGATTGTTTCAGCAACAATCGCATATCTATGTTTAAACAGCCATTGGCGCACATGTTTTGCCCCAATGTTTGGCTGTAAAATGATTCGCTTAACAGTTTTAAGTTGATTTAAACCACTTGTTAATATATCTTTCATTAAAGAACCACCCATGCCAGCTATAACAAGCTGTTCAATACAATCAGTTTTTTCATTGATTATTTGTAAGCCATCGCCTAAACGGACATCTATTCGATCAGTTAAGGAAAATTTATGAACGGTTTCTCGGGCCCGTTGATAAGGACCTTCGCTAATGTCGCCAGCTATTGCCAAAGCATTCGGATCATTCAAACAAATATAACATGGCAAATAAGCATGATCTGTTCCAATATCAGCAAAAAAAGCATCCTTTGGCAAAAATCTTGCAATCGCTTGTAATCGTTTAGATAAATTTAATTTCATAGCCGATAGTCACCTCAACCTATCTAACGAAAAAAGAGTTGTCAACAATACGGAGTAATGTGAAAAATTTACTTCTCATTACTTATTTGGCGTATTGGACAACCCTTTTAAATCCTCAGCTTATTCCTGTTCAGCAAGCCACTCGGCGAGAATTCCTGCTTCCTCGTTGTTGACTAAACCTCCAGGCATTCCCGGCTCGATCCCTTCAACAATAATTGTTTCTATTTCATCTTCAGATAGACGATCACCTACTTGCTGAAGTTCTGGTGCTGTTTCACCTGTTAAATCGCCACCATGACAGCTAGCACATGAGTTTTTGTAAAGATCTTCAGGACTATCTATTGATTCACCTTCTTGAACAGCATCAGGATTTTGAATCGCTTCACGTTGAAACACACCAAAGTAAGCAACAATAATCATAACAACAATCCCTATAACTGCGATAATTCCAAATGGGATTAATGGGTTTCTCATCCTATTTCCTCCTTATGTATAAGTGCTACGCTTCTTTATGATGTAAAAGACTACATATATATTACTGTAAAATTAGAATTCTTTAAAGGAATTTGTTAAGTAAACTGAAAAATAATATAAATCCCCATAAATATAAAAGAGATGACACTAAAAACTTGTAATAATTTCATTGATTTTCGTTTGCCAATGACGAACCATGTGAAAAAGTTTAATAAAATAACTATAAATAATAATAATTGATTTGTCGAAAAGGAATTCGTTATAAAAACCGTTATAAACAGTACTAAAATAAGCGACGTCATTAATGCAATATGTGTGTATATAAACTTGTATCGTTTAAACAACACATA
>DATGTA010000136.1:0-3252 GCA_035302085.1 Bacillota bacterium | reverse complement strand
GCAATAAAACGGTCAAACTATTAATCGAAAATACAGGATCAGTTGCTTTAACAGATGTTAAGTTAGCTGCGACAACACCACCAGATTGGGAAGTCGATTTTGATCAACAGACAATAAATAGTTTAGAAGCAGGTGAAAACACCGTTATTGATGCAAAAATAGAGGCACCAAGTGATGCGATCGCTGGTGATTACGTCGTTAACTTCTCAGCAGAAACAGCTGAAGCATCATCAGAAGAAACGTTTCGCATGTCGGTAAAAACGTCAACATTATGGGGTTTTATTAGTGTTGGAATCATTATCGTCGTCATCGCTGGAATATACTTTGTATTCAAAAAGTATGGGAGACGATGAGGTATGGAAAAAGCGATTATTCGAATGCATGAACTAACAAAAGTATACGATAATAACCGGGCGGTCGATCAGTTAACGTTATCGATTCGACAAGGTGAAATATTCGGTTTACTCGGGCCTAATGGTGCTGGAAAATCAACGACTATTTTAATGTTACTCGGTTTAGTAGAACCGACAAAAGGTGAGGTAAATGTTTGTGGTTTTCATTCAACGACACACCCACTGGAAGTGAAAAAACGTGTCGGTTATTTACCAGACCATCTCGGGTTTTATGAGCAAATGACGGGGTTACAAAATCTTTTATATACTGCCGCATTAAATGGACTTGAAGGTGACAAGGCTAAAAAACGTGCCTTTACCTTGCTTGAACAAGTTGGCTTAAAAGATGCTGCCCATAAACAAGCTGGAAAATATTCTCGGGGGATGAAACAACGATTAGGTTTAGCAGATGTATTGATGAAAGATCCAGAAGTTATTATTTTAGATGAACCGACATTAGGAATTGATCCTGAAGGAGTTCAGGAGATTTTACAACTTATTAAACAATTAAATGCAGAACAACAAATAACTGTCTTACTATCATCGCATCATTTACATCAAGTCCAAGCCATTTGCGATCGTGTCGGCATTTTTGTCGATGGGAAACTATTAGCTTCAGGGCAGATTAATGAACTCGCAGCCATTTTATTTGATGAACAACCAATTATTGTGCAAGTAGAGGTTGAAAGAGTTGATGATTCATTAATTCATGACATCTCCACTATAGAAAATGTTACAAACATTAATCAAGTGTCCAACCGACTACTAGAAATTACGTGTGAGCAACAAATCACAGCAACAATTGCTGAAAAAATTATTGGACACGGGAATAGATTACATTATATACGTGAAAAAGATTATGGCCTTGATGAAATATATCATCGTTACTTTAAAGGAGAGGTGACACATGAGATCATTTAACATACCGTTTTTTCAGACAAAAAAAGATTCAACTGTACAAACGACATTCTTTCCGAGTCACCAACCTTTTTGGGCGATTGTACGAAAAGAAATCGCTGATTATTTAACGAGCTGGCGAATTATTATTTTATTGATCATTATTTTGTTAACATGTCTTGGTTCGCTCTATACAGCTTTGACAACGATTCAAGAGGCTATTTCTTCGACAGATGATGAGATGAAGGCGATTGTATCTGATTCACAATTGTTTTTAAAATTATTTACTGTTTCTGATGGAACATTGCCACCCTTTATTACGTTTGTAACATTTCTTGGACCTTTACTAGGAATTGCCTTAGGTTTTGATGCGATTAATTCTGAACGAAATCGAGGCACATTAACACGTTTAATGGCTCAGCCGGTTCCCCGTGATTATGTCATTAATGGCAAATTCATTGCTGCTTTAATCATTAATGCTTTACTTTTTATAACACTTGGTTTGTTAGTGACAGCTTTAGGCATTTTAATGATCGGCATCCCACCGACGTTTGATGAATTTTTACGAATTGTTAGTTATTTAATGCTCTGTATTGTGTATATAGCATTCTGGTTAAATTTAGGAATTTTGTTTTCGATTCGTTTTAAACAAGCGGCAACTTCCGCGTTGTCTGGAATAGCTATATGGATCTTTTTCAGTGTTTTTTATTCAATGATTATTAATGTTATTGCCAAAGGATATATCAAAGTTGATGCGATGACTAATGCGGATGAAATTTTAGCGAAACAAGGAACAATTTTAAATTTAATGCGTTTATCACCGAATTATTTATTTACTGAATCGACGACAATATTGCTCTCACCGTCTGTCAGAAGTCTTGGTCCGTTAACGATGGAGCAAACAGTCGGTGCTGTTCCAACACCGCTACCATTAAGTCAAAGTTTAGCGCTCATTTGGCCACAAGTAACTGGGTTAATTGCTGCGACACTTATTTGCTTTGCCATTTCTTACATCATGTTTATGCGTCAGGAAATTCGTACCAATTAATGAAGTATTAACTAGGCTCATCAATCTTTTTCTGTAGTTGTTTGATGAGCCTTTATTTAATTAAAACAAGTGATTAGGCCAAGTATAATAAGTAATAATCCCGGAGCGAATGCCATTTTTTGTAAACTTTTTCGCTGGATGAGATATTCTCCAAGGGACATGCCACTAAAGACGAATAATCCACTAAGTGTTGCGATCAATAATGTTGTTAAGAGTGGTGAATAATTTAACATGGCTGCAGCGAAACCAGCTCCAAAAGCATCTAAAGAAAGAGCGGTCCCTAACAAGAGAGATTCATTAAAGGATATAGTCCCTGACTGGTCGAGATCAACTTTTTCCGGTGCGATTAAAATCGATCGTATGTTAGGAAATTTATTGTTATCAGTTGCATCGGTTTGTGTTTTATTTTGCTTATTATTTAAAACATTATAAAGCGAAAACAAACCTAAAATGATGAGTATCACCCCACCCATTCGCGAAGTCACTTCAGGCGAAATAAATGGATGGATGAATGAACCTAGAACCATTGAAATAAGAACAATCGTACCGGATAAACCCATAATAATCGCTAATGATGTTAATGGTATGCGAATATGTTGCATGCCATATGCAAGCCCGACCGTAAAGCCGTCTAAACTAACAGCAATTACTAAAAAGAATAACCCAGCAAAATAGAGCATACTACCAATTCCTTCTTTCATGATGTCCATTATTTATTGTATGAAATGTTATATGTTTTGTTTGGGCTTTTTTGTCAGTTAGCAATGATGATTATTTATTTTAAGTTTGAAAATTATTTGACAAATTTCTTAAGACACCATATTTTAAAGGATCGCTAATAGTTTGTAGTTTACTTGTCATGGATATATCATGTATAATCAACTTGTATATGGAAGATAATTATTCAGTTTTTAT
>DATGTA010000135.1:0-20383 GCA_035302085.1 Bacillota bacterium | reverse complement strand
ATGAACAATTATCAATGATTCAACAAATAAAAGATTTAAGTTAGGAGGACACCTTCTATGGCATTTGAAGGATTGGCCGATCGTCTACAACAGACGATAAAAAAACTTACAGGTAAAGGAAAAGTAAGTGAACAAGATGTTAATACGATGGCTCGGGAAATTCGTTTAGCGTTACTTGAAGCGGACGTTAATTTTAAAGTTGTGCGAGATTTTATCAATCGTGTGAAGGAACGAGCAGTTGGTCAAGAAGTGCTGGAAAGTTTAACACCTGGTCAACAAGTTGTTAAAGTTGTTAAAGACGAACTTGCTGAATTAATGGGTGGTGAAGAAAGTAAAATAGCTGTCGCTGATCGCCCCCCAACAGTCATAATGATGGCAGGTCTTCAAGGAGCTGGTAAAACGACAACGACAGGTAAGTTAGCAAATTTACTCAGAAAACAATATAACCGCTCACCATTGCTTGTCGCTTGTGACGTTTATCGTCCGGCAGCCGTTGATCAATTACAACGATTAGGTAAACAATTAAATATGCCTGTTTTTGAAAAGGGAACAGAGGCAAATCCGGTTGATATCGCAAAAGAAGCGATTGAATACGCCAAAGAAGAACATCTTGATTATGTCATTATTGATACCGCCGGTCGTTTACACGTTGACAATGAATTAATGGATGAGTTAGCAGCGATTAAATCGGACGTTCAACCTGATGAAATCTTTCTCGTTGTCGATGCCATGACCGGTCAAGATGCTGTAAATGTAGCAGAAAACTTTAACGAACAACTTGATGTGTCAGGGGTTATTTTAACAAAACTTGACGGTGATACCCGCGGTGGAGCCGCTTTATCGATTAAAGCTGTGACAGATAAACCGATTAAGTTTGCTGGAATGGGTGAAAAACTCGATGAACTCGAAGTATTTCATCCGGAACGAATGGCTTCACGGATTCTAGGTATGGGTGATGTGTTAACATTAATTGAAAAAGCCCAAGAACAAGTCGATGAAAAACAAGCGAAAGAACTTGAAGAAAAAATGCGTACAATGTCCTTTACGCTTGATGATTTTTTAGAACAAATGGGGCAAGTTCGTGAGATGGGACCTTTAGAAGATCTGATGGCGATGATCCCAGGGGCAAATCGGATGAAAGGTTTACAAAATGCCCAAATTGATGAAAAACAATTATCCCATATTGAAGCAATTATTCAATCAATGACGCAAGAGGAGCGAGAAAACCCTAAGGTGATGAATGCCAGTCGGAAAAGACGTGTCGCCAAAGGATCCGGAACGAATGTTTCCCAAGTAAATCGTTTGCTCAAACAGTTTAATGATATGCAAAAAATGATGAAACAGATGACAAATGCATCATCCGGTAAACGTGGTCGTGGTAAGGGTGGATTTAAACTTCCCTTCATGTAATGCAAAAATACTTTACAGGTTAATTAATTTCTGCTAATATATTTATTTGTGAAATACTTTAGTTGGAGGTGTTAGCAAAATGGCAGTTAAAATTCGTTTTCGACGTATGGGATCTAAACGTAATCCTTTCTACCGAATTGTCGTAGCTGATTCACGTTCACCCCGGGATGGTCGTTATATCGAGCAAATTGGTACGTATAATCCTGTTTCTGAACCTGTTGAAGTTAAAATAGATGAAGAAAAAGCTTTAGACTGGTTAACAAAAGGTGCACAACCAAGTGATACCGTTAAAAACTTATTTTCCAAACAAGGCATCATGAAAAAATTCCACGATCTTAAAAATGAAAAGTAAAGAAGTGTGATAAATCATGAAAGACCTTATTCATTCAGTTGTTAGTCGTTTAGTCGATCATCCAGAGGCGATTGTCATTACAGAAAAAGAAGATAATAAAAAGATCGTTTATCATTTAACCGTTCATGACGATGATGTTGGTCAAGTCATTGGTAAAAATGGTCGAATCGCTAAAGCGCTACGGACGGTCGTCTATGCAGCAAAAACAGATATGGAAAAACGTGTTTACTTAGATATTATGTAAGCGGGGGGAGGGAGTAGGCCTTCCCTCTATCTGTTTAAAGGATGAATGTGCCAATGAAAATTATAAAAAAAGTAACCGTTAAACAAATATTAACACCGGCAAGTAAAAAGCATTTAAAAGAAAACTTTCAAAAGCAAAAAATGCAGCTTGAACAAGCGTGTCAACAATTAATGTTTGAAAAACGTAAATTAATGCAACGATCTCATTTATCCAAACAATCGATTCAAAGAAAATTTGCCCAAGCAATAAAAGAACGTGAAGAAGATATTTCACTCATTGATTTTAAACTTAATCAACTGGAACGTTTACCATATGGCGCAGAGATTGTTGAAACAGAAGTTGACGCCCTCGTTGAAGTTAATGTAGGTATGAATTGGTATGAAGAAGTCCAGCAACAAACGATCGTTATTAAAGATGGAATTATTGTTAGAATTGAACATGTGTAGGTGAATTCAATGTCAGAAGAATTTTTGCAAGTCGGGAAAATTGTGAATACACACGGTGTTAATGGTGAAGTCAGAGTCATTCGTATGACTGATTTTCCTGAACGATTTAATGTTGGGAATACGTTGTATGTGCAAAAAAATGGTGAAACGATTCCATTAAAAATTAAAAGTCATCGAACACATAAACAATTTGATCTTTTACAGTTTGAAGGATATGACGAAATGGAATCTGTTAAACAGTTGATGCAATTACATTTACACATTAAAAAGAGTCAATTGACACCTCTTCCCGAAGGACAATATTATTATTATGAAATTATTGGTTGTGAAGTCATGACAATTGACGGTGAAATTATTGGAGTCGTTGACCATATATTAGCCCCAGGTGCCAATGATGTGTGGGTTGTTAAACGAAAAAATGGGCAAGAAGCTTTAATTCCTTACATTAAAGATGTCGTTAAAAAGATCGATATTGTAAATAAAGTTATTACGATTGAGCTTATGGAAGGGTTGTTAGATTAATGCATATCGATGTTTTAACATTGTTTCCTGAAATGTTTACAGGAGTTCTCAATAGTTCTATTTTAAAACGGGCAAAAGAACGAGAAAAATTTTCCTATCAACTGATTAATTTTCGAGAATATGCGACTAACAAACATGAAAAAGTTGATGATTATCCATATGGTGGTGGGGCTGGAATGGTTTTATCCCCCCAACCAATTTTTGATGCGGTTGAAGCGATTACTAAAGAACAGTCGACCAAACCAAGAATCGTGTTGCTCTGCCCGCAAGGTGAGACATATCATCAACAAAAGGCAGAAGAATTTTCTCAGGAAGATCATTTGATTTTAATTTGTGGCCATTATGAAGGCTACGATGAAAGAATTCGCCAACATTTAGTGACTGATGAAGTATCGATCGGTGATTACGTATTAACGAGTGGTGAACTCGGTGCACTTGTCATTATGGATAGTGTCGTTCGCTTGTTACCAGGTGTTTTAGGCAATCGGCAATCAGCTGTCGATGATTCATTTTCAACCGGATTATTAGAGCATCCACATTATACACGACCAGCTAATTTTCGTGGCTATCAAGTACCTGAAATACTCCTTTCGGGACATCATGAAAATATTAACAAGTGGCGTAAAAAGCAAGCACTCACCCGCACGTATAAACGGCGTAAAGATTTGTTAACCAAGACAAAATTATCTGCTGAAGAAGATGAACTTTTAGCGGTCATTAAAAAAGAACTTGCAGATCAATAATTATTCAACAAATGTAGTTGAAGTGAACAACATGTTATGATATATTAGCTATTGTGCTTATGTCGTCATAAGCATTAAAACGATGTTCCGCTATTTTGGATAAATAAGAACATTAGTTTGGAAGGAGTGGAAACATAATGCAAAAAATACTCGAATCAGTTACACAAGATCAATTACGAACAGACCATCCCGATTTTCGAGCAGGTGACAACGTACAAGTTCATGCGATCGTTGTTGAAGGATCACGTGAAAGAATTCAAGTGTTTGAAGGGGTTGTCATCAAACGACAAAATGGTGGTATTAATGAGACATTTACCGTTCGAAAAATTTCTTATGGTGTAGGTGTTGAACGTACATTCCCATTACACTCACCACGCATTGACAAAATTGAAGTCACACGTCGTGGAGCCGTTCGACGCGCAAAACTTTATCATTTACGTAAACTGCGTGGTCGCGCAGCACGTATTAAAGAGCGCCGCTAACTTTTACATGAATATAAGCACGATAAGGAGCTTCGCAACTGTTATTGCAAGCTCTTTTTTTTATCATTTATCTATCTTAAGGCACTAGATGACTATCCAGTAGCTAAAAAGTTGTTTAATCATTGTTGACTCGTTTAAAATATAGACGAAGCTAGCAAAATATTTTCATAGCGATCAAGGGGGTAAAATATGAATAGATGGAAAGGTGAATGGTATGAATGGACAAAAGCACTTTTGATCGCTTTTGCAATCGCCTTTATCATTCGAATGTTTTTATTTTCGCCGATCATTGTCGATGGACCTTCCATGCAACCAACATTGTATGATCGGGATCGAATGATTGTTAATAAATTTATTTATCGTTTTCAAGAGCCTGAGCGATTTGATATTGTCGTTTTTCATGTATCAAAACAAAAAGATTTTATTAAACGGGTAATCGGTTTGCCAGGTGAACATGTGGCGATCAAAAATGATGTTTTATATATTAATGGTCAACCGGTCGATGAGCCTTACATATCATATAATGAAAATGAACTCATTCAAAGTAATTTTAAATTGGAAAACCTACCCGGACAATACGATAAAATTCCTGAGGGATATTTACTTGTTCTCGGTGATAATCGAAACAATTCAACAGATAGCCGTCGTTTAGGTCTCATTTCAATGGATCAAATCGTCGGCAAAGCGAATATCATTTATTGGCCTTTAGATCGATTAAAAATAGTTAATAAATAGGGTGATAAATTATGACCATTCAATGGTTTCCCGGCCATATGGCGAAAGCAAGACGTGAAATTGAACAAAATTTAAAACATGTTGATCTCGTATTGGAATTAGTTGACGCACGAGCCCCAAAATCATCACAAAACCCAATGCTGCAAAAAATCATCCAAAATAAGCCTAAAATTTTACTTTTAATGAAAAAAGATTTAGCAGATTTAACAGAAACGACAAAATGGCTTAATTATTTTTCTCAAGACACGACTGATTGTATGGCGGTTGATGTTAATGATTCGAAAGATGTCCAAGCACTTATTCGTCTGGTAGAACATAGTGGGCGAGCAACGATTGAACGTCATCGGCAACGGGGGATCCAAGCTCGACCGATTCGTGCTCTTATTTTAGGTATTCCAAATGTCGGTAAATCAACGTTAATTAATCGATTGGCAAACCGAAAAATTACAAAAATTGGTGATCGACCAGGAATCACTAAACATCAACAATGGATTAAAGTGAAAAATACGTTCGAATTACTCGATACACCAGGTATTCTTTGGCCAAAATTTGATGATGAGAAAGTTGGTCTCCGCTTAGCAGCGATTGGGACGATCAAAGATAAATTACTTTCGTTACAAGACATTGCTGCATTTGCTTTACAATATTTACAAAAGCACTATCCTACTTCATTAAAAGATCGCTATGATTTGGAACAATCAACTCATGATATGTGGGATGTTTTTGAACATATTGGTAAGAAACGTGGCGCCCTTGAAAGCGGTGGTCACATAAATTTTGATCAAGTAGCACAAATTGTTTTGCAAGATTTACGAACAGGTAAATTAGGTCAACTAACGTTTGAAACGTGTGAAAACATCGATAAAGAGTGATAGACATGCAAGATCATACAATTGCCCAGTTAAAAGAAATGTTAACTGCAAATTTATTAACGGATGAACATATACAACAATTAACTCATGACCCACGAAAAGGGGTCCAACAGTTAGTGCGTATTTATAAACGTAACCAAAAACAAATAGCTTTATTAAACAAGCAATTTTCGCAAATGCTCACTTATGAAAAAAAGTTTTGGGATCAAGGGTTATCTTATGTTGCCGGTGTTGATGAGGCGGGAAGGGGACCATTAGCAGGACCTGTTGTAGCTGCAGCGGTTATATTGCCAGATGATTTTAAGTTGTTAGGGATTAATGATTCGAAAGCGTTATCAGTAGAAGAACGAGAGAAATTTTTTCAACAAATAACAAAAGAAGCGATCTCATATCATATTTCGTTTGTCGATCAAGCGACTATTGACGAATTAAATATTTTAGAAGCGACGAAGCTAGCGATGGAAGATGCTTTATTAAATTTACAACCGCAACCACAAGTGGCACTCATTGATGCTGTCAAGCTTCAACTTTCATCATTTAAAGCCGATACAATCATTAAGGGAGATGAGAAAAGTGTCACGATTGCTGCAGCGAGTATTTTAGCTAAAGTCAGTCGTGATCGCTACATGGCTAAAATCCATGAAAAATATCCAAACTACAATTTTCATAAACATAAAGGATATGGAACAAATGATCATTTAAAACGTTTAAAACGATATGGTGTTTCACCGATTCATCGTCGGTCATTTACTCCTGTCCGACGTTATATATAACGTGAAAGTATAAAGGGTGATGATTGAATGAATATTCATCAAGTGTTGCGAGGTCACTTGGTACGTCCAGAGCGCCAACAACCGAGTTTTCGTACATTACAACCAAATCAAGTGATTCAAGCAAAAATTGTGAAGTTGTTTCCTAATCAACAAGCAATGATTCAAATAGGGCAGGAACAGAAAATTGCCCAACTTGATACTGCCTTAGCGGTTGGTGAAAAATATTATTTCCAAGTGTTAAGTCATGACGATTTTATACATCTGAAAGTTCTTGGTGAACCATTAGAGACTGAAATAACAACGAATATTCAGTCACTTTTACAACAACTCGGTTTGTCATCTCACAGACAATTAAGAGAATTTGTTCAATATTTAATGCAAAACCAAGTACCTTTTGACCGAAATACCCTCATTCAATCACTTCCTTTATTAGCATTAAGTGATGATCAACAAACAGCTTTTCAAATGATAGAGAAAATGATTAGGCATAATTTACCGCTCACGAAAAATGTTTTTCTGGCGCAACAAGCGATCACACAGGAATCGTTTACGAAAGTATTCGAGCAAACGTTAACAAATGTTTTACAGAACGGATTAAAAACTGTTCCACAAGGTGAGCAGTTGCTTCGTCACATACAAGATTTTCAGCAACCGCTCACTGAACAGCAATTTTCCCGGCATTTCCTACAAATCATTCATGAAAATGAACCATTAAGAACATTGTTTCAAAACTTAAATATAATTACAGACAATGGATCATTCAATGATCAATCACTTTTAACGCTTATCAATCAACGGGAATCAATGATCAATGTTGAGCCGCCAATATTGCAAAAGACGGTGCAGCAACTAGTGACTAGGCAAGGAGAAATTACCTCACGTGTTCATGAGTTTTTGGTGACATGGGAACAAGAATTGTTAAGGGTAGTTGAATCCGAACGGCCAATCCCAGCACGCCATATACCATTAATCAATGACCAATTACGGGCAATTTTCCAACCATTTTTAGCATCAGAAAACATTCAGGCAATGCCGAATATGGGGCAACAACCGGAACAAATTACACCACTTTTAAACATGTTATACACTTTAAATGATGACCAAACTTATCATGTATTCGAACAATTAACGAGTCGTCAATTTTCACCAAAAGTAGAGTTTTTACAACAGATTCAACATACATTAACTCATTTAGGTTTAAATTATGAACAGATGATCCAAGACGGCCGAATCAATGATCAATCTTTGACCCTTAAACAAGCTTTGTTGCAACTAATTCAACAACAATTTCCAGTTGATCAGGAGCGTACCCAACAATTACTCCATTTTATAAACGGTTTGCAAATTCAGTCTGTTGAAGAAACGAGCCATTTTATTTATGGGAATTTCGTTTTACCCGGAGAAAAATTGCAATTAAATAGTGATTTATATATGCAATTTCAAAGTAAAAAAACGAAAGATGGTTCAATCGACCCAAACCATTGTCGGATATTATTTTTTTTACATTTAGAGTCTCTAGATCAAACGGTTGTCGATATGAATGTTCAAGATCGAATTATTTCAATAACCGTCTTTAATAATCATGAAGTTTTAAAAATGTTTGGTAAGCCTTTGGAGAATCACTTGAAAGAGCGTTTAAGTGAAATAGACTATCAACTATCATCAATTACGTACAAACGACTTGCTGAACATGATGAGCATTTAGCAACAAAGCGTACACCAAGTTTTACGCAAAAAGATTATTCAGGGGTTGATTTTCGTATATGACTCATAAACGTAAAAAAGCTGTTGCGTTAAGTTATGATGCTGAAACAAATGAATCATATGCACCTGTCGTTAAGGCGGTTGGAAAAGGCGAAGTGGCAGAAAATATTTTAGCCCAAGCAAAAAAATATGATGTGCCCGTTTTAGAAGACCCATCACTTGTTGAACTATTAGCTGAGTTAAATATTAATGATGTTATCCCAGCCGAACTGTATGAAGCGGTTGCTGAAGTGTTTGCTTTTATTTATTCACTTGATCAAAAAATTAAGTAGTTAATCAGTTATTTTTAAATGCTCTATCAATGTAGGAGTAGTTGTTTGTTGAGAATGTTTGGTTATTCTTGTTAAATTAAACATTTTCTAATACAATAAGATTGCAGTCAATTTTGATTGGAGGATAAAACATGAACATACATGAGTATCAAGGAAAAGACATTTTACGTCAATATGGGGTGAATGTACCTGATGGTCACGTCGCCTTTACCGTTGACGAAGCCATTGAAGCTGCTGAAAAATTAAGTGGCGATGTCAAAGTTGTCAAAGCACAAATCCATGCCGGTGGTCGTGGTAAAGCAGGCGGTGTAAAAATCGCTCAAAACCTCGATGAAGTGCGTACATATGCAGAGGAGATTTTAGGGAAAGTTCTAGTGACTGAACAAACAGGTCCTGAAGGAAAAGAAGTTAAACGTCTTTTAATTGAAGAAGGTTGCGATATTCAAAAAGAATATTACTTAGGATTTGTTCTAGATAGCTCGACATCTAAAGTTGTCATGATGGGTTCAGAAGAAGGTGGCACAGAGATCGAAGAAGTTGCCGCCGAAACACCTGAGAAAATTTTCAAAGAAGTCATTGATCCCGTTGTTGGACTTGCTGGCTATCAAGCCCGGCGCATGGCATTTAATTTAAATATCCCAACAGAAATGGTTAATAAAGTTGTTAAGTTTATGATTAGCCTTTATCAAGCATTTGTTGATAAAGATTGTTCAATCGCTGAAATTAACCCACTTGTCACAACAGGTGATGGTGAAGTATTAGCACTTGATGCAAAACTTAATTTTGATGATAATGCTTTATACCGTCAAAAAGCCGTTGACGAACTTCGTGATCTTGATGAAGAAGATGAAAAAGAAATTGAAGCATCTGAGCATGGTTTAAGTTATATTGCTTTAGATGGCGATATTGGGTGCATGGTTAATGGGGCAGGATTAGCGATGGCTACGATGGATATTATTAAACATTACGGTGGCGACCCTGCAAACTTTTTAGATGTTGGTGGTGGTGCGACTGCCGAAAAAGTAACTGAAGCATTTAAAATTATTTTAGCAGATCCAAATGTTAAAGGTATTTTTGTCAATATCTTTGGTGGTATCATGCGCTGTGATGTCATTGCTGAAGGTGTCGTGGAAGCGACAAAGCAAGTCGATTTAGAAATTCCACTCGTTGTAAGACTCGAAGGCACAAATGTTGATGAAGGTAAACGTATTTTAAATGAATCTGAGTTAAACATTATTGCTGCCGATTCGATGGGTGACGGTGCGAAAAAAATCGTTAGCGCTGTTAAATAAATTAAAACAAATCATAGATGATTATTGATTGTAGAAAGGACGGACATCAATGAGTATTTTAGTAAATAAAGATACAAAAGTTTTGGTCCAAGGTATTACAGGATCTACAGCAGCCTTTCATACGAAAGAAATGCTTGAATATGGTACAAATATCGTCGCTGGTGTTACACCAGGGCGTGCGGGGCAAGAAGTTGAAGGAGTACCAGTTTTTAATACAATCGAGGATGCAGTTAAGGAAACAGGTGCAACGGTTTCAGTTATTTATGTGCCTGCTCCATTTGCCGCAGATGCTATTTTAGAATCTGTAGATGCCGAGCTCGATTTAGTTATTTGTATTACAGAGCATATTCCAGTGATGGATATGGTGAAAGTTAAACGTTACATGGAAGGGAAGAAGACACGTTTAATCGGTCCGAACTGTCCGGGAGTTATTACACCTGATGAATGTAAAGTAGGTATTATGCCTGGATACATTCATACAAAAGGCCATATTGGTGTTGTCTCACGTTCAGGTACATTAACATATGAAGCTGTTCACCAATTATCCCAACGTGGTTACGGCCAATCAGGTGCTGTTGGTATTGGTGGTGACCCAGTCAATGGAACGAATTTCATCGATGTTTTAAAATTGTATAACGAAGACCCTGACACACATGCTGTGATTATGATCGGTGAGATCGGTGGTACTGCTGAAGAAGAAGCTGCCCGCTGGGTTAAAGAAAATATGACAAAACCTGTTATTGGCTTTGTTGGCGGACAAACAGCGCCACCAGGTAAGCGAATGGGCCATGCGGGAGCCATTATTTCTGGAGGCCAAGGAACAGCTGAAGAAAAAATGCGCGTCATGCGTGAATCAGGAATAACAGTCGCCCAAACCCCTGATGTCATGGGTGAGACAGTTATTAACGTTTTACAAGAACATGGCATTGCCGAAAAATGTAAAACCCATTAAAGATTAGCGGTAAGGAACTTAAAATACGTATTTTAAGTTCCTTACTCATATCAAGTTTAAAATAAAAATTAATCATAAAAAAAGTGTAGGTGATAAAATTGCCTGTCGTTCGCCAGCGACTTATCCATCTGTATCATTGTCGTGGGATGACACGCCGGTTCATTCATAAACTTTTAATAAAAGACCCCCAATTGCAACATCTTTATACTTATTCTGCGAAAGATTTACACAACTTGTTATTACTTCCTCTTAAAAACGCCGAGCAATTTTTGGCAGATCTTCATAATGATCGATTATTGACCCGTATGCATCAAGTCCTCAAACCATATGAGCTAATGACTATTTTTGATCGTGATTACCCATTTCTTTTAAAAGCAATCAATGATCCACCACTTGTATTGTTCTTAGCTGGTCAGCGTCAATATTTACAAAACAACCCACGCTTAAGTGTCATCGGCACACGAAATCCATCCAGAGATGCAGCTCATAAAGTAGCTTTTTATTTAAAACCGTTAATAAAGGAAGGTTGGACAATAGTTAGTGGACTTGCCCGGGGTGTCGATAGCTTTGCCCATCAAGTGACCGTACAAGAAGGTGGTGTGACAATTGCTGTGTTAGGGAGTGGTTTTCAACATATTTACCCGAAAGAACATGTGACATTATTTAAAAACATTGTTCAAACTGGACTTGTCATTACTGAATATCCCCCACATATCGTTGCGCAAAAACACCATTTTCCCGAACGTAATCGGCTCATTAGTGGTTTAAGTTATGGAACATTAGTCATTGAAGCGATGGAACGAAGTGGTACATTAATAACGGTTGACCAAGCACTTGACCAGGGCCGACAAGTTTATGTTGCGCCAGGTAGTCCGCTCATTAAACAAACGCACGGTTGCCTCAGGATGATTCAGGATGGTGCCCAACTCGTTGTTAATGCCGATGATTTACGGTTTGATTGGGAAACAGTTGGTAAACATTTACTAGCAAAATAGCCTTATTAAATGATTGATTCTTAGAGAATTTAATAAATAAAGCGGTTGTATATTTGACAAATGTCACATAAGTAATTAACATAAAGGGCGATTGAATAAAAGTTAACAATCGTAACCTCACTGTAGGAGGCAATAAAATATGTCACAAAATTTAGTCATTGTTGAATCACCTGCAAAAGCTCGAACAATTGAACGTTATTTAGGCAAAGGATATACTGTGAAAGCATCAATGGGCCATGTACGCGATTTACCGAGGAGCCAAATCGGTGTTGATGTAGAAAATTCATTTACACCGAAATATATTACGATACGTGGTAAAGGCGATATTTTAAAAGAATTACGGCAAGCCGCTAAAAAGGCAGACAATATATATTTAGCAGCTGACCCTGACCGCGAGGGAGAAGCGATCGCTTGGCATTTAGCATATGCTTTAAAAATGGATCCAGAATCTGAATGTCGTGTTGTTTTTAATGAAATAACGAAAACAGCTATACTAGATTCATTTAAACAGCCACGAACAATCGACCAAGATTTAGTCGATGCCCAACAAGCCCGACGTATTTTAGATCGACTCGTTGGTTATAAAATAAGTCCATTATTATGGAAAAAAGTAAGACGTGGACTAAGTGCAGGGCGTGTTCAATCTGTCGCTGTTAAACTAATTATTGATCGTGAAAATGAAATTAAAAATTTCAAACCTGAAGAATATTGGACGATCCAATCATTATTTAACAAAGATAATGAAACATTTGAAGGTGCCTTTTATGGCGTTGACGGAAAGAAACAAGAATTAAAATCAGAAGCAGATGTTAAGAAAATTTTGCAAACATTAGATGGCGATGAGTTTGAAATTAAAAAAGTGAATAAACGAGAACGTCGCCGTAATCCAGCATTACCTTTTACAACATCATCATTACAACAAGATGCCGCTCGAAAACTTAACTTTCGAGCCAAAAAGACGATGATGGTTGCCCAGCAACTTTATGAAGGTATTGATCTAGGCGCAAAAGCTGGTGGCATTACTGGACTTATCACATATATGCGTACAGATTCAACTCGTATTTCACCAAATGCTATTACCGAGACGAAAAAGCATATTACAAATACATTTGGTGAAAAATATGTCAATCAACGAAAACAGAAACCTCAAAAAGAGGGAGCACAAGATGCTCACGAAGCTGTACGCCCAACATCAATTCATCGTGATCCTGAATCATTGAAGAAAAAACTTTCAAATGATCAATATCGCTTATATAAACTTATTTACGAACGATTTTTAGCAAGTCAAATGGCACCTGCCGTTATGGATACGATGACTGTCCATTTATGGAATAATAATGTTGAATTTCGAGCTTCAGGCTCTAAGGTCAAATTTCCTGGCTTTATGAAAATATATGTTGAAGGGAAAAACCAAAAGAAAAAACAAGAAGAGACATTTTTACCTGATCTTGAAAAAGGTATGATCGTTAAGTCAAAAAAAATCGAGCCAAAGCAGCACTTTACTCAACCCCCACCAAGATATACAGAAGCTCGCTTAGTGGCTACGTTAGAAGAAAAAGGAATTGGGCGACCATCAACATATGCACCAACAATTGATACGATTCAACGGCGTGGTTATGTTGGCATGGAGAAGCGACGATTTTATCCAACAGAAATTGGAACAATTGTCATTGAATTATTAGAAGAGTATTTTCCTGAAATTATCGATGCTGATTTTACTGCGAACATGGAGAAAGACCTCGATAGTATCGAAGAAGGAAAAGCGGCTTGGATCCAAGTCATGGATGAATTTTACAAAGGTTTCCACAAACGGTTAGAAAAAGCGGAAGAAGAAATGGCTGAAATAGAAATTAAAGATGAACCAGCAGGCATTGACTGTGAAAAATGTGGACACCAGATGGTTTATAAAATGGGACGCTATGGTAAGTTTCTTGCTTGTTCCAACTTCCCTGAATGCCGTAACACAAAACCGATTTTGAAAAAAGTTGGTGTCAAATGCCCATCATGTAAAGATGGCAATATTGTTGAGCGTCGTTCACGTCGTGGGAGACTCTTTTATGGTTGTGACAATTATCCTAAATGTGAATTCGTCTCTTGGGACCGTCCGATAAAAGATCCTTGTCCAACATGTGGTCAACTGATGGTTCAAAAAAAGACAAAAAAGAAAACAACGACACGTTGCACGGCGTGTGATTATGAAAAAGTTGAAGAGACGACATCATCTTAAAATTTTACTTCTTTAGACAATCAAATAAACAAAACAACGAAAGCATCCAATACCTTATTGAAGCGGTAAGGATGCTTTTGTTATTGTTGGGAATGACTAATTTTAGACAAATTGTTAACTATTTATTCACAATTACCGTCTTTGTTGTAAATTTTCTAAACAAATAAAAATACTTTAGTTGACTCTACAAATCGTAATCGATATAATTATTAATCGGATAAGCTAGTATATTTATTTAAAAACGTTTGACTTAATTTTACAAAAAGTATAGATTTAATTTAATCTACACATATATTTCAATAATTTCTCAGTTCAGAATTTTTATAATTATATGAAGCTTGTCCAGGTGAACCGTAAGAAATAAAACGATATGTATTGCGGGGTATTCGTTTGAAAAAAATCAAAGCATTCACAGAACAGTTTGTACAATATTTACAAATTGAAAAAAATGCTGCACCATTAACGATCCAATATTATTTAGCAGACATTAAATCGTTTCAGTTATTTTTAAAGAGCGAAGGGATTGATGGATTACATTTTATAGATTTTCGCACGATTCGCATCTATTTAACACATTTATATGATCAACAGTTGAGTAGAAGGTCTGTTTCACGGAAAATCTCCAGTTTACGTAGCTTCTTTAACTTTTTACAACGTGAAGGTCACATACCAACAAATCCATTTGTCCATATTCAAATACCTAATACATCAAAAAACCTACCATCGTTTTTATATCAAGAAGAATTAGCGGAACTGTTTAAAGTGAATAATTTGCAAGAACCTTTAGGGCAACGTGATCAAGCATTGTTAGAAATTTTATATGCAACAGGTATACGTGTGAGTGAATGTAAAGATCTTGCGGTTGATCATATTGATTTTTCATTAGGAACAATTTTTATTCGTGGCAAGGGGCAAAAAGAAAGATATGTTATGTTTGGTGAGTTTGCCAAATATGCCTTAAAAACATATCTTGAAGATGGGCGTAACAAATTACTCGAAAAAAGTCGCATACAGACTGATACTGTTTTTTTAAATGCTCGTGGTAAACCACTAACGACAAGAGGTATTCAATATGTCATTGAAAACATTGTAAAAAAATCGACACTCACAACTCACGTTCATCCACATAAATTAAGACATACCTTTGCAACACATCTATTAAATGAAGGTGCCGATTTGCGAATGGTTCAAGAATTACTTGGACATGAAAATTTGTCATCTACACAAATATATACACATGTGACAAAAGATCGTTTACGACAAATTTATATGAATAGTCACCCCCGAGCAAATCCGAAGAAATCTTAAAATGAGGTGATTCATATGTCACAACGCTTTCGAGCAACGACTATATTTGCGATTAAGCATAAAGGCAAGTGTGCCATAAGCGGTGATGGCCAAGTGACGATGGGTGAAGCGGTAATTATGAAACATCATGCTAAAAAAATACGCAAACTTTATCATGGAAAAGTATTAGCGGGCTTTGCTGGGTCTGTTGCGGATGCTTTTACATTATTTGAAAAGTTTGAAGGAAATCTACAGTCCTATGATGGTAACTTAGTAAGAGCATCTGTTGAATTAGCAAAAGAGTGGCGCAGTGATAAGGTTTTAAGAAGACTAGAAGCAATGCTCATCGTCATGGATAAAGAACAATTGCTACTCGTTTCTGGTACTGGTGAAGTCATTGAGCCTGATGATGGAATTTTAGCTATTGGTTCAGGTGGAAATTATGCGTTAAGCGCAGGTCGAGCACTCGTGCAACATGCACCACATATGTCTGCACAGGCGATCGCAAAGTCTGCTCTTGAAATTGCTGCAGATTTATGTGTTTATACGAATGATCAAAACCTAGTTGAAATACTTGAGTAAAGGAGGGTAGCATTTCCATGACAAAAAGCTATACACCGAAAGAAATCGTTGAACAATTAGATAAATACATTATCGGTCAAGATGATGCCAAAAAATCAGTTGCTGTTGCTTTGCGTAATCGTTATCGACGAATGCTTTTGGATGACCATTTAAAAGATGAAATTGTTCCAAAAAATATCTTAATGATCGGACCTACAGGTGTTGGGAAAACAGAAATTGCTAGACGTTTAGCAAAGTTAGTTGCTGCACCATTTGTTAAAGTAGAAGCAACGAAGTTTACGGAAGTCGGCTATGTTGGGCGTGATGTTGAGTCAATGGTCCGTGATTTAGTTGAGATGTCTGTGAGAATGGTCAAAGAAGAAAAAATGGCCCAAGTTGTTGATAAAGCGGAAGAAGAAGCTAACAAGCAACTCATTCGTTTATTGTCTAAACGTCCACGCAAACAACAACAAATGAAAAATCCATTTGAGATGTTTTTCCCGCAACAAGACCAAGCAGACGATCATGAGAATGAGAAAGAAGATGAACAAACGTTTCAGTCTGAACGAAAAAGAATCGAATTCCAACTGAAACTCGGTGAATTAGAAGATCGGATGGTAACGATTGAAATTGAAGATCATGCACCATCGATGTTTGATATGCTACAAGGTTCGGGAATGGAACAAATGGGTATGAATATGCAAGATACATTCGAACAATTTTTACCGAAAAAGACAAAAAAACGCCGTTTACCTGTTTCAGAAGCTAGAAAAGTGTTAACACAGCAAATATCTCATAAACTCGTCAATATGGATGAGGTCTCACAGGAAGCGATTGAACGTGCTGAACAAGCGGGAATTATTTTTATCGATGAGATTGATAAAATTGTTAGCCAACAGGAGCAAACAGCCAATGTTTCTCGTGAAGGGGTCCAACGTGATATTTTACCGATTGTTGAAGGCTCAACTATTATGACAAAGCACGGTCAAGTGAGAACAGACCATATGTTATTTATTGCTGCCGGGGCATTTCACATGGCTAAACCGTCTGAACTTATCCCTGAGTTACAAGGACGCTTTCCAATTCGTGTTGAACTTGATAAGCTTTCCACGGATGATTTTAAACGGATTTTAAAAGAACCATCGAATGCTCTCTTAAAACAGTATGAAGCTCTATTGGCGACTGAGGGTATAAAAGTGACATTTAAAGACGATGCTGTCAATAGACTTGCTGAAATAGCCTATCAAGTGAATCAACAAACAGACAATATCGGGGCGCGTCGACTACATACGATTTTGGAGAAATTATTTGAAGATTTATCATTCGAAGCTCCAGAAATCAATTTAGAAAAGATTGAAATTACAAAAGGTTATGTTGACGAAAAGTTAGCTGAAATAGCTACCGATAAAGATTTAAGTGAATATATTTTATAAATTAACGTTAGTTTGTAAATGAAGAATGGAGGAAATTTTATAATGGAACTTTTAACTCGTACAAGAAAAATTAATGCTATGTTACAAAAAACTGCAGGGAAATCAGTCAATTTTAATGATATGTCAGAAACATTATCAGAGGTTATTAGTAGTAATGTGTTTATTTTAAGCAGACGTGGGAAACTTCTCGGTTATGCGATTAACCAAGCGATTGAGAATGAACGAATGAAAAAGATGTTAGAAGAACGACGCTTTCCCGAGGAGTATACACAAGGATTATTTAATATTTTTGAAACGACGGCTAATATTGGTATCGATAGTCAACATACGGTATTTCCGGTTGAAAACAAGGATCTTTTTCGAACAGGTTTAACGACAATTGTACCAATCTTAGGTAGTGGTGAACGCTTAGGAACACTTATTTTAGGACGTTTAACGGATGAATTTAATGCGGATGACCTACTCTTAGCAGAGTATGGTGCAACGGTCGTTGGGATGGAAATTTTACAAGAGAAGTCAGCTGAAATTGAAAAGGAAGCGAGAAGTAAAGCAGTCGTTCAAATGGCCATTAGCTCTTTATCATATAGTGAACTTGAGGCCATCGATCATATTTTTGAAGAACTTGATGGCAAAGAAGGTTTACTCGTGGCAAGTAAAATTGCCGATCGAGTCGGTATCACACGTTCAGTCATCGTGAATGCATTACGCAAATTAGAAAGTGCTGGGGTTATCGAGTCAAGATCTTTAGGAATGAAGGGAACATATATTAAAGTTCTCAATGATAAATTTTTAGCCGAGCTTGATAAATTAAGATCACGTTAATTTTATCTCCATAGAATTTTATCAAATAATAAACAGATGACGTTTTTTGTCATCTGTTTATTTTTGTTTACCATTTAATTAAAAAGAATTCTAGCAAAAAATTAAATTATAATGTCACATATTAGCCAAAAAGACTAGTTCTTTACGCTCAAATTGTCAATATTAATCTAAACTTGTAAATAAATAATAGACTTTATTTCTTATCTATTTTACAATAAGCATTAGTAAACTTATACAGCAAATTTACATAGACTATACATCGATAGGAGGATAAGAGACTTTGAACATATTTGATCAAACGATTTTTCAACTCGAGAGATCATTAAATTATTCGGCAGCTAAAAATAAAGTTATTGCAAATAATATTGCCAATGTTGATACACCAAACTATAAGGCAAAAGATGTCGCTTTTAAAACTGTTTTGGAAGGAAAGATGCGGGCAAAAACAACCCATCCGAAACATCTTCCATTTGCAGCTGATCATCGTGATTATCAGTTGCTTCATAAAACAAATACGATTTACAATCATAATAATAATAATGTCGATATTGACAAAGAAATGTCGCAACTTGCTAAAAACCAAATCCATTATCAAAGTCTCATCGATCGTCTCAATGGAAAATTTTCTGACATTCAAACCGTTGTAAGGGGTGGAAATTGATTATGGCTATATTCCATAGTTTAAACACAAGTGCAAGTGCTTTAACAGCCCAACGACTACGTATGGACATTGTTTCGGCAAACATTGCCAATGCGCAAACGACTCGAGCGGTTTTGAATGAAGATGGTACATATGAACCATATCGGCGAAAAATGGTTAGTTTTACTCCAAAAAATGAAAACTTTGGAACTATTTTACAACGTGCTAAACAAGCGAATCAACGAGTGGGTGAGGGAGTCTCTGTTAGACAAATTGTGAATGATGAATCACCGTTTAAACAAGTATACAATCCAGATCACCCCGATGCGAATGAACAAGGATATGTACAACTACCTAATGTCGATCCGCTAAAAGAGATGGTAGATTTAATGAGTGCCACACGATCATATGAGGCAAATATAACATCGTTAAATGCCAGTAAAAATATGTTACTAAAGGCTTTAGAAATTGGTAAATAAAGTAAGTACTATACGTTTCTTTGTTCAAGTGTGAACAAATGAATTCGATATTTCCTGTTTATTTGAGCCAATTTCATCTTGCCATTTCATACAAAAATGAATGATTTACATAAAGTAATGGATATTGTTCATCTTTATCTATTTCATATTTTAATGATGCAATTGATTCATTTACGTTAAAATTATTAAATTTAAGTAAACATTAAAAAAGGAGGATGAGGATGATCGAAAATATTAATCGTCTATCGATGGTATCATCGCCTCAATCAACTAGGCAACCGTCAATACAAGACACACCAGTGAAACGACAGTCATTTGCTAATCATTTGCAAACAGCCTTAGAACATGTCGATCACCTGCAAAAGCTTTCTGATGAAAAGACGAAACAAATGGTAAATGGTGAAATTACTGACTTACATGATGTTATGATTACCGCTCAAAAAGCTAGCTTAACATTAGAGACGACTGTACAAATCCAACGAAAAGTCATCGATGCATATAATGAAATAATGCGTATGCAAGTTTAATCTTTTGAATGAATGTAATCATTTGTTTTATTATTTTACAAACATTTAACTATTTTGTTGGAATTTGGTGGTAATTAGATGAAGGAAAAATTAATAGACACACGCGATACAGCGATTAATCAATGGAAATCTCTTAATAAAAGACGTCAAATAATGTATATAATATCTGCTATCCTTATTATCGGCATAATTACTTTAATTTTAATGTTTTCTTTGAAAAAAAATTATGTTCCTCTCTACAATAATCTGTCAGTGCAAGAAGTGAGTCAAATTAAAGAAGAATTAGAGGCACGTGGAGTAGCTTATGAAATTAAAGACGGAGGAACAACAATTACTGTTCCAGAAAATGAAGCTGATCATTTAATCGTTGAATTAGCAGGTGAAGGAATCCCAAGAAGTGGTCAAATTGATTATTCATTTTTTAGTGAAAATGTCTCTTGGGGAATGACTGACAATGAATTTAATATGATTAAGCTCGATGCCATGCGTACTGAACTTGCTCATTTAATTAAAGGCATTGAAGGAATTGAAGATGCAGATGTGATGATCAATT
>DATGTA010000134.1:0-6156 GCA_035302085.1 Bacillota bacterium | reverse complement strand
AAAATCAGGTATTAATGGTTCACGAAACGGGAAGTTTAAATGAACGGGACCCGGGTTATCACTCATCGCTTTCAACATCGCTAACATAGCTGTTCTTCTCACATCTTCAATGACACGTTCGTAACTTTCGGGCAATAACATTTCTTTAAACCATTTCACATAATTACCATACATTTTAATTTGATCGATCGCTTGTGGAGCGCCGATATCACGTAATTCATGGGGACGATCAGTCGTTAAAATTATCAATGGAATTCGATTATGATACGCTTCAACGATCGCTGGAAAATAATTGGCTGCAGCTGACCCTGATGTACAAACGAGTGCGACCGGTCGATTCGTTTGTTGGGCCATTCCTAAAGCAAAAAAGGCTGCTGATCTTTCATCAATAATGACCCATTCTTGAATCGCTTGATGTTCACACATCGTCATTGCTAAAGGTGTTGAACGCGATCCGGGCGAAATAACAACATCAGTCAGTCCATTGTTTACAAGTGCGTCAACAAAATTGACGACATAATTCGTTAAATCTTTACGATACGTCATAGTTTCCCTCCAACACGTTTAACATCGGTAAAAATTTGATGCCTGTTTCTTCATACTCTTCATCAATATTTGAGTCCCCCATCACCCCACATCCAGCAAATAGTGAGGCAATGTTTTGTTGAATTAGTCCTGAACGTATGGCAACGGCAAATTCCCCATTTCTTTGGCTATCTAACCAACCGACCGGCGCTCCGAACCATCCACGGTCAAATGATTCATGGTCCCGTATAAACGCTAAAGATTTTTCATAAGGTACACCACCTAATGCTGGTGTTGGATGCAAAGCTTCAACAATATTAAAAATCGAATAATTCTCATTTAATGTTGCTGTGACCGGTGTATATAAATGGTGTAAGTTTTTTAATGTCTTTACAGTTGGTGTTTCAGGGATATTCATATGTGTACAATATGGGGTAATCGCCTCACGAATCATTTGTACGACATGATTATGTTCTAAGCGATTTTTAGCATCATTAAATAAACCGACACGCAATTTTTCATCAGAAGTATCTGTCGTTCCCCGCGGGGCTGTTCCTGCTAAACATGTTGAAAGTAAATCGTCCTCTTCAACACGAACTAATCGTTCAGGTGTGGCCCCTACAAAACAGTTTTCGCCTCGTTCAATGGCAAAAATATAACTCGTCGGTTGAGTATGTAATAATCCTTGTAAAACAGTGCCTAAATGAGGTGAACGATTTAACGTGATCCGAAGCTCACGCGCTAAAACAATTTTCTCAGCTTGTTCATTATTTATTTCATCGATGGCTTTTTGAACGCTCGCTTTCCATTCGGTAACGGCTTGTTCATCTTTTTTAATGATTTTAGCATTTGGTTCATTCATTACAGATGATTGTTGTAAAAATTGTTTTTTTTCCTTAAAAATCGTGTGCAATGTTTGGCCAAGATGTTTTTCTTCAAGGAAAACATTTACCGTGATAAACTGTGCTTCAAGAGATTCAGTTAACAAAACTTCTGGAACACTTAATTGACTATGAGCAAATTTTTCCCATCGTTTGTCTGTTGTTCGTTTCGGGTCAAATGACATCCCCCCGATCGCAACAAGTCCAGTACCTGCTTGGTGAAACTCATTAAAAATAAGAGCATTTTTTAATAGTTTATCCCACGCCGCTTCAGTTGTTTGAAAACGATTGGTCGATGCCTCTATTTCATACGCTGAACCAACACCAACCATGTAAAACTTAGCTTGTGGTTCAGCCCAAAACGTACGGTTTTTCTCTGTCACTCCCGCACGATTAAAAAACTCAAGCGGGGTAACTTTTTCCTTATTTGACAATTGTTGGGTATAGCTTACGAGACGTCCGAGTTGATCGGTCGTAATTTTATCATCTATATGCAATACTTTTTGTTCCGCACATTTTTTAATAGGAATCATTTCCTTAAACCTCCGTATCTATTATACGCTTGTCGTATCATATATATATTATGCTCTTTTTTGTCGTTTCTCAAGAAAAGCCTGCTGAAATATCTTAATGTTTTAGATCAGTTTAGTGTTTATTGTTCTTCATTGACACTTTTCATAGATTTACTTACACTTAAAGAGCATTGTATTTTGGCAGGAGGAGAACATCTATGTCAACAAACATACGGGAAGTGTTGAATGAAAAAGATGGCTTGCAAATATGGTGGCGATTGCTTCGTCCACACACATTAACCGCTTCATTTGTACCTGTTTTTATCGGAACAATGTTAGCATATATTGATCAATCGATTCATTGGTTATTATTCACTGCAATGTTGATTGCTTCTATTCTTATTCAAGCGGCTACAAACATGTTTAATGAATATTACGATTATAAACTTGGACTAGATCATGAAGAGTCTGTCGGAATTGGTGGGACGATTGTTCGTGATGGGGTTAAACCAAAAACTGTTTTAAATTTAGCGTTTACATTTTTTGGGATTGCAATCTTGCTTGGCATTTATATTTGCTTAGTCTCCAGTTGGTGGATTGCCGTTATCGGTGCCATTAGTATGTTGTTCGGTTACTTATATACGGGCGGGCCTATCCCGATTGCTTATACACCGTTTGGTGAACTCTTTGCAGGCTTTTTTATGGGGACGATAATTATCGCGATTAGTTACTATATCCAAACTTTAACACTCACGAGTACTGTCATCTGGATCTCTATTCCTGTGGCAATTTTTATTGGTGCTATTTTACTGTCTAATAATATCCGTGATTTAGAGAATGACAAAAAAAATGGTCGGCGAACAATTGCTATATTACTCGGTCATCGTTGGGCGGTTATATTTTTAGCTATATTATTTGTGGCAGCTTACTTGTTTACAGCGACATTTATTATAACAGGGCAATTACCAATTCATTCCATCATCGTTTTTTTAAGTGTCCCAAAAGCAATTAGTGTAATTAATGGGTTTCGAGGTAAATCAGAACCGATTGAAATGATGCCCGCCATGGTTGCAACTGGGCAAACGAATACCATTTACGGATTTTTGCTCGGCATTTCATTACTCATCAGCCGTTTCATACAATGATCTAGGAAAGGTGGCTATCTATTTGCAAATAGAAAATACGCTTTTACAATCGTTAGGCATTGAAATTATTTCACTAGAGAAACATGAGGTTATCATGACGATGCCTGTTGATGAACGAACACACCAGCCGGCGGGGTTTTTACATGGCGGTGCAAGTGTCGCTTTAGCGGAGACTGCTGCAAGTGTTGGGGCTTATTTACATGTCGATCCCAAAGCTTACAATGTTTTTGGCATTGAAATTAATGCAAACCATGTGAAGAGTAAACGTGAAGGTACGGTTACAGCGATCGCAAAACCTTTTCACATCGGCCGAACGACAATGGTATGGGAAATCAAAATAGTCGATGAATGTGATGATCTTATTTGTATTTCCCGTTGCACAATTGGGGTTGTCCCCAAACGAAAATAATCAATTAAAGGAAGATTTTTTATGTGTTTAATAAATTTTCACTGGCAAACACATCCAAATTATCCATTAATTGTAGCCGCTAATCGAGATGAAGTTTACGATCGTCCGACAGCACCGGCTCACTTTTGGCAAGATTTTCCATTTATTTTAGCAGGTCGTGACTTAGAACAGTACGGCACATGGCTTGGTGTCACAACAACCGGACGTTTTGCTGCGTTAACAAATTATCGTGATCCACAAACAATGTATAAAGCTTTTGATAAATCACGTGGCGATCTTGTCAAAGACTTTTTAACGTCTTCTTTAAGCCCTGTTGCTTACTTAGAAAATATTCGTCCAAAAGATAATCAATTTAATGGCTTTAATTTACTCGTTGGTACAGCTGATGAACTGTTTTATTATAACAATATCGAACGTGAAATCGTTGAAATTGTGCCTGGAACTCATAGTTTAAGTAATCATTTTTTAAACACACCATGGCCTAAAGTTATTCGTGGGAAAAATGCTTTACAATCGGTTGCTGAACAAAACGAACGATTAACACCTGCTCAGCTTTTCCCCTTATTAACGGACCGTAATCAAGCGCCAAAACAAAAGTTACCAAATACAGGGATTGATCAATCTCTTGAGAAGAAACTATCACCATTATTTATACAAACACCAACATACGGTACCCGTTCATCAACAGTTCTTTTAATCGATCAAAATGGATATGTATCTTTTAATGAACGAACTTATCGTAAGGGCTCTTTACAAAATGAATTAGCGTTTAATTTTCAAATACAAAAAACCTAAGCCCATTCATCGTTGAACAAGCTTAGGTTGCACATTTTTAAGACGTTAGAGTTGCTTGCTTATCTTCAATCCACTGGCGCATGCGCATATAAAGTGGAACAAATAACATACCGACGATAATCCCTTTCACAATGTTAAACGGCAAAATTCCATAAAGAACAGCAATTCGTTTAACACTTTCAATTTTCATTTCTTCCATTCCCATAAAAAAGGCATAGATTGGCAAAATGATTAAATAATTTAATATACTCATACTAATAGCCATAATAATCGTTCCGGTAATAAGCCCTGAGACGATACTTTTAACCCCTTTATATTTATGGTAAAGGATGGCAACAGGCAAAACAAACGCTATCGCTGCGATAATATTTGCTGTAACACCTACCGGCTCTCCGCCACCTACAATTAAATAAAGAGCATTTTTAATAATAATGACAAGTACTCCAGCTAATGGTGAAAAGATAAGCGCTGCGATTAAAGCAGGCACTTCACCAAAGTCAATTTTTAAATACGGTGGCAAAAACGGCAATGGAAACTTCAGTAAAAATAAAAGAAATGAAATTGTTCCAAATAGCGCAATAATGATAATTTTGATCAGTCGTGATGATTGCATGTAAATCTCCCCTTCATCTTTTTATCGATCCACATCTCGTGATGAAGGAGTGAGCGATATCTATTGAAAAACAAAAAACCCTAAAACCGACGAGGGGCTTTAGGGTATACGTCAACAGATTAAATTAAAGGTATCGTTCACCTTTAATCGCTCAACATCTTCTCCCATCCAGACTTTAACTGTCGGTTCTGGAATTACACCAGATCAGCCACAACTATTCATTGTGGGTCACGGACTTAAAACGATATATATTCGTTGATTACCGTCGGTCGGGAATTACACCCTGCCCCGAAGATGGAACCGATATTTTATTGTACTTATAATATAACTCAATTATACGAAAAACGCAACAAATCAACACTTTTAATTTTAGCTTTAGTTTATTTTTGTTTATTTTATGTTCGTTTTGTTTGAATTTGAACAACAACTGGGCAACAATTGGACAACAAGTTGCCAACTTTAAAATGGATGGAATATAATGCTACTACTTGATCATTATATGACTAACAATAAAATTTAATGTAAACTGAAAAATGTTTAATAATTAACCAGTTAAATGTTGATATACCTCTTAGATAAAATGAATTCGTTTAGATCCCAGCACAAAGAAATGGATATAACATTTTCAAATTGTTTCCATAAGCTACTAAAATAAGCGTTTAGTGATTCAATCAATCGCAACGCAACAAGAATATTTTGATTGACACTTTGAAGTTCCTGAAAAAGCTTTTGTTCAACTTCTTTCAATGTAGGCAAATTATTGATATTATCATTCACAAGGACTCCACCTTGTTAGTTTTCTAGTCAAAAACTATTATAACAAAGGCAGGAAGTCTCCTTTTTATTTTCAAACGTAAGAATATTTTAACTAATTTCCCGTCAAATTTTTACTCATATTTGTAATCTATGAATATCTGTTACATGTGGATAGGATCAATTTCCACTCTCAATCTGTTCATCCACTCTACTAATTAACAGATACTTTCAATAAATATCTTAGAAAAAAGAAGAGCTACAGTTCTAGATAAAACCGTAGCTCTCTTACACAATTCTAATTCTGTATATATTTGATCAGTGATTTAATTATTAATGTCTGTATTCCACAAGATTGGTCCGTGAAACTCGATATAATTTTCTACATTATCCCGCATAGCGGCAATTTTTTTGTATTGACCTAATAATGCGATAGGGACGTAATCAGTTGCAACATATCCTTGTAGTTCAGACCATATCTCCTGGGCTTCGTCTTGAGAAGTGGATCGTGATAGGTCAGTTT
>DATGTA010000133.1:0-8796 GCA_035302085.1 Bacillota bacterium | reverse complement strand
CCACCATCTTTTAAGTAGGTATGCGTATCAGTCAGTTCTGCATACCTGTCATACTCCAAAGATCCTTCCATCCCAACTACACCAAACAGCACAACCTCCTCGCCCCCAAAAAATACAAAAAAGATGCCTTCCAAAAGTCATCATAACTTTTAGTTGGCATCTATATATGTTTCGATTCATTCATTTATTTACTCATTAATAAGCGCGAGCCCAGTAGACAAGTTCTTTCGCTTCTTTCCCGCAATTGACACAATGCTCGGCTACTTCTTCTTGTTCAAATGGGATACAACGAGAAGTTGCGCCGGTTTTTTCACGAATATCTTCCTCACATTCAAGCGCACCACACCACATCGCTTTCACGAAGCCACCTTTTTCCTCGATCGTTTGTTCAAAGTCAGCCATTGTCGTCACATCCGTCGTCATCTTTTCGCGGTGTTCCAATGCTTGATCAAATAAATTTTGTTGAATGTCTGCTAATAACTGTGGCAAACGTTTGGCAAGAACAGCTAATTTAACGACTTCTTTTTCGCCTGTATCGCGGCGGACGAGTACAGCTTGTTCATTTTTCAAATCACGTGGACCAATTTCAATCCGGACTGGATAGCCTTTCATTTCGCTTTCATTAAACTTCCAGCCTGGTGTGTTATCACTGGCATCGATGTCAACTCGTGCGACATCTTTTAATTGATCACGTAAATCATAGGCTCTATCTAATACACCTTCTTTATGCTGGGCAATAGGGACAATCATTGCTTGTGTCGGTGCAATACGTGGTGGAATGACTAAACCACGGTTATCCCCATGAACCATAATAAGTGCCCCGATCAGTCGAGTAGTAATCCCCCAAGATGTTTGATGAACATATTGTTCTTTACCTGCTTCATCTAAATATTTAATATCAAAAGGCTTGGCAAAACCATCACCAAAGTTATGTGATGTTCCTGCTTGAAGCGCCCGACCGTCATGCATGAGACTTTCCACCGTTAATGTATAGTCAGCACCAGCAAATTTTTCCTTTTCTGTCTTTTTCCCTTTAATCACAGGCATTGCTAAATAATTTTCACAAATATCCGCATACATGTTTAACATTTTTTCCGTTTCTTCCGCCGCTTCTTCATACGTTGCATGGGCGGTATGTCCTTCTTGCCAATGGAATTCTAACGAACGCAAAAAGGGTCGAGTCGTTTTTTCCCAACGAACAACATTACTCCATTGGTTGTAAAGCATCGGTAGATCACGATATGAATGAATGTTTTTTGAGTAATAGTCACAAAACAATGCTTCAGATGTTGGGCGGACAACAATCCGTTCCGCTAATTCTTCATCACCACCATGGGTGACCCAAGCAACTTCTGGCGCAAATCCTTCCACATGATCTTTTTCCTTTTGCAATAAGCTCTCAGGAATAAATAAAGGAAACGACACATTCACATGGCCTGTTTCTTTGATTTGTTGGTCAATTGATTCGCGAATATGTTCCCAAATCGCATAGCCATACGGTTTAATAATCATCGTTCCCCGTACAGGGCCATAATCGACAAGTTCTGCTTGTTTAACGACGTCTGTATACCATTGTCCAAAATCATCTTCCATTGCTGTTACTTTTTCAACAAATTTTTTATTGCCACTCAATGACATGCACCTTCTTTATTAATGTTTTTAAAGACAAAAAAACCTCACATCCGATAAGGGACCGAGGTTTGGTGGTACCACCCTTGTTCACAGTAAATCACTGTGCACTTTTATTAGATAACGGCCACTCACCGCGCCAAAATGTTTACAATTCGGCGAACTCCGAGAAAGGTTCTTATGAATGTCTTTGGAAATTTACACCAGTCATTTCCTCTCTGTAAAAGACATACTCATCATACTAGCTCTCGTCAACGTTTCATACATTATATGTCTTAATATAACGATTAAAAAAATTAAAGTCAATTAACTGTACTTTATAAAATCCTATGGTACGATATATTTGAAATCACGTCTGTCACAGGAGTGATGCGTTCGATAAAAATAATCAAATTTCCTTAAACGATACTGATCCCATAAAAATACGAGAAAATATCTTAAAAACAGAGGGGAATTCTTACATGCTCACTGACTACCACGTGCATATGGCAGAAACTGGTGGGTTTTCAATTGATTATTTACATGAATACATTGAAAAAGCCCAAGAAAAGGGAATTAAAGAACTAGGCATTTCTGAACATGCTTATTTCTTTTCTGAAACTAAAAACATTTTATCGAATGCTTGGGTTGATAATCGACGCCATTTACAATTTGACCAATACCAGGAGCTTTTCGACAAGGCAAATAACAAAGGCCTGCCCGTTAAAATGGGAATTGAAATGGACTATACACCTGGTAAAGAAGAAGCGATGGAAAACTTCATTGACAAGCATCCGTTTGACTATGTCATTGGTTCAGTTCACTGGATTGATGACTGGGGGATTGATTTAAGCATTCATAAAGATGAATATGATTTACATAACATTAAAGATGTTTATACGAAATATTTTGATCAAGTCGTCACATTGGCTGAATCAAATCTCTTTGATTTTGTTGGCCATATCGATCTGATTAAAATATTCGGTCATATTCCAGAAGACGAGCAATTTTTAGATCATGAGTACGATCGAGTCACTGAAGCTTTAGCATCATCTAATACGTGTATTGAAATAAGTACGGCCGGCTTACGTAAACCTGTTGGTGAAATTTATCCCGATCCAACGTTTTTACAAAAATGTTATGATGCCGGGGTTGGAATAGTGCTCAGTTCTGATGCCCACCAGCCAGAGCATGTCGGTTATAAATATGAACAATCAGTCGATCTTGCTCGCTCCGTTGGTTATGAACATATTCAAACATTTAACCAACGCGAAAAGACAACCCAACCGTTAGGGTCTATATAAATTAAACAAAAACACTACCTGATTCATATGGAATGTGTGCCACATCATCGGTAGTGTTTTTTTATTTAAAGATCTATTTCAATGACTCGATAAATATCAGGTATGTTTGTTAGTTTTTCTTTCGCCTCTTCTCGCATGGGCTTATCGATCGTTAAGATCATCATCGCATCGCCACCCGCTTCTTTTCGGGCAACTTGCATCGAAGCAATGTTAATATTTTCTTGAGCGAGCAATGTCCCCACATGGCCAATTGCTCCTGGTTGGTCTTTATGATTGACAAACACTAAATGTCCCTCTGGAATGACATCCATCGCATAATCGTCAATCGCAACGATACGAGAACCAAAGCCCTCGGACAATGTCCCAGAAATTCGATACGTTTCATTCGCTACCGTCGCTTCAACGGTTAATAAATTCGTAAACCCATTGGACTCGGTTGTTTTATGCTCATGAATATCGATTTCACGCTTACTCGCAATATAGGCGGCATTAATATTGTTAATTCGTTCGCCTAAATGCTTTCGTAATAAGCCTTTAATAACGCTACGTGTAATTGGAGCGGTTTCGATTTCATTTAAAACACCTGCATAAGAAATGTGCAATTTTTTAACAAACTCAGATGTCAATTTCCCTAAAAATGATCCAAGCTTTTCAGCGAGTCCAAAATAAGGTTCAATTTTTTGTAAAACGTCCGCTGGTAATGACGGAATATTTACCGGGTGTTTGGCGAGTTGACCGGATAAAATACCGACGACATCTTTGCTGACATCAATGGCAACATTTTCCTGAGCTTCAATCGTGCTGCCGCCTAAATGTGGGGTGGCCACGACTTGATCAAGCGTTAATAATGGATGATCAGTAATTGGCTCATTTTCAAACACATCAATAGCTGCACCCGCAATTTTTTCCGCTACAATTGCCTTATATAAAGCATCCTCATCTACAATCCCGCCTCGGGCACAGTTAATTAAGAAAGCAGTCGGCTTCATCATGTTTAATGCCTCAGCGTCAATTAAATGATATGTTTCATCCATTAATGGGGTATGGACGGTAATAAAATCCGCTTCTTGTAAAACTGCTTCAATCGTTCCAAATTTAATCCCCATCGCTTCGGCTTTTTCTTCCGTAAAAAATGGATCATAACCAATGACATCCATTCGTTGGCCTTTTGCTCGGTAAGCGACTTCTGTTCCAATTCGTCCAAGCCCAATAATTCCGAGTGTCTTTCCTTTAACCTCAACTCCGACATATGCCGAACGATCCCATTTACCATTTTTTAATGAATGGTGTGCTTGCGGGATTTTTCGTGCGAGTGACATTAGCATCGCCATCGTATGTTCAGCCGCTGAGTTAATATTTCCATTCGGGGCATTGACGACAATAATTCCATGTTCAGTCGCTGCATCTAAATCAATATTATCAACCCCAACACCTGCTCTTCCAATCACTTTTAATTGCTTTCCACGTTCGATCACTTCACGTGTCACTTGCGTTTGACTACGGACAAGAAGGGCATGAGCGGTTTCAATTTCTTGTAGCAATTCATCCGTCGATAAATCTGTTGCGACGTTAATATTTAAATGTGCTGCATCGCGTAACGGTTGTAAACCAGCTTCACTTAATGGATCTGTAATTAAAACGTTATATGTCATGATGTTAATTTCCCCCTGTCATGTACGTTTGTTGGGCAGCTTGGACACCTTTACCTAACGTTATATTTTTACCGAGTCGTTGTAAGCCAATTTCTAATAAACTAATCATTTGCAACACGTGTGCCGGTGAACAATACCCCATATGACCGATACGAATGATTTTTCCTTTTAAATGTTGTTGACCCCCTGCAAATACTAAACCAAATTGTTCATTTAAAATCGCTCGTAATTCATCGGCTTGGTCATCTTCAATGATTGCCGAAGTGACGGTTGGTGAGGCATATTCATCGCTCACAAGCAACGGCACATCTAAGACCCGCAGTGCTGCACGTGTCATCTCTTTCATTAATTCATGCCGGGCATAAACATTCGCTAAACCTTCTTCTTGAAAAATGTTTAAAACTTCTTCAAGTCCCATTAAAACAGACATTCCCGGTGTGAAAGGTGTAGAATTATCCGCTAAATATGTTTGATGCTTTAAAACGTCTAAATAAAAACGTGGCTGTTTATTTTCTTTTGCCCGTTTTTGAGCTCGCTCGCTCATCGCCATAAAACTTAAGCCAGCTGGTAACATGAGCGCTTTTTGTGAGCCTGTAACAAATACATCAACTTCCCATTCATCCATTTTTGTCACCGCCCCGCCGACAGCTGAGACACCATCGACAATGACGAGCGCATCACTCACTTCATGAACGACTTCACTAATTTGTGGAATCGGATGTAATACGCCTGTTGATGTTTCACAATAAGTCGCAAAAACTGCTTTGATGTCTGGATTTTTTTGTAAAACTTGGCGAATCTCTTCTGGGTCAACCGCCTCGCCCCAAGATACATCTAACCGGTGCACGTTGAGATTGTACGTTTCACAAATGTTGGCAAATCGATCCCCAAAAGCGCCGGCAACAATGACTAATACATCATCACCTGCTTTGACCGTATTCACGACGGCCGCTTCTAATGCTGATGTTCCACTACTCGTTAAAATAACAACCTCTTCTTTCGTGCCAAAAACATCTTTTAATGAATGACGAATATTTTGTAACAGTTGCTTCATATCTTCCCCGCGATGGCCAAACATCGTCCGGTTCATCGCTTGTTGAACACGTGGTGGAATAGGTGTTGGCCCAGGAATTCGAAGTAACTCAGGATGTGTAAACATAGACGCCTGTCCCCTTTCATTGCTTGATGATGATTAAATGATCCGCTAAACGATTAAAAACGTAAAAAATATTATAGTTATAATGTATGATCATTTTTTCGTGACTTTATTTTATGCTTCTTAAACGACTTTTGCACCTAAAGTATTCTTAAAATGTTCTAAAGCCCACTCATGTGCCCCTTCATTAAAGCTTGCAACACCTTTTTCGTGAACAACGACAGAAAACCCTTTATTGTAAGCATCAATTGCTGTATGCAAAATACAAATATCTGTACAAACACCGACAAGATGGAGTTCTTGAATATTTCGCTCACGCAGTTTTAATTCTAAATTCGTTCCGGCAAAAGCACTGTAGCGTGTTTTATCATAGTAAAAGACATTTTCATTCGTTTGATTTGCCTCATAAACTGCTTGTAATTTACCGTATAATTGTTTTCCAGGTGTACCGTTAATATTATGTGGTGGGAAAAGCTTAGCTTCTGGATGATAAGTATCCCCTTCTTCATGGGCATCAATACCGAACGCAACAAAGTCACCCGCTTTAATAAATTGTTCTGTTAAGTCAACAATATAATCTTCTAAAACTTGTCCCGGTAATCCACATGTTAATTTGCCATCATCTGCTACAAAATCATACGTATAATCAATATTAATCAGTGCCCGTTTCATCAGTAAATCTTCCCTTCCATTTATTTTATTCAAACGACTGACCAACTGGAAAACACGAACATATTTATACTATAACACAATAATCATTCGTGTTTAACAAAATGTTTGAAATAAGTTTTATTAAAAGTGATTTTTAAGCAATCACGATATAAGTGTATTCCATACTGATTTTTGTTTGATTTTATTTATGCGTTTAACAATGGAACATATTACTACAAACAACTTTTAAAAGTTTAATGTTCGGATTTTTCTCCTTCATATTAGCTCCCGCAATTATATAATGGTAAATATAAATAATCAATCCGTTTGGTGACGCTTATAATAGATAAATTTTTGGAAATATATCTGTTTTATTGGCTGACCAGCACTCATGACTATGTCATTTATTTGGACAATTAAATGATCTGTTTGGATTGGCGTACCTATGGCAATATTTTTAGCTTTAATTTAACATCTTCTGAACGAATCGCAATCCATGTAATTTATATTTATAAAGTTTTTAGCGATTGTGAAGTATTGAACATATAAAGTTAAATGAATATATTTATAATATATATCGTTTTTTAAGTGAATTCAACTGGTATTTTTAGCTTACTATTGATTCGTTTAGCCGATTATGGGTATTGGATTTGTTCGACTTTAATCGGATGTGCTTCACCTTTTAGTCTTAAAGCAGCATGGTATGTTGGGCCAACGATATCTGTATAGGAAAAGCTATGTTCAATGGCTGTCGTAATAAATCGTTTCGCTAAATGAACAGCTTCTTGAATCGATTTGCCACGGGCAATATATGCTGCAATGGCTGAGGCATAAGAACAGCCTGCTCCATTTGTATTGACAGTATCAATGCGTGGGGCTTCAAAGGTTGTTAATGTTTTTCCATCATATAAGACATCAACTGCAGGCCCTTGTAAGCGACCACCTTTCACGAGCACATTTTGTACACCTTTTTCATGTAAGTCAATAGCTGCCTGTTTAATGTCATCAAGTGTTCTTAATGTACGGTCCCCAAGTAAAATAGAAGCTTCAGGCATATTTGGCGTAATAATGGTCGCCAATGGTAAAATTTCTTCACGTAAAGCATCGACCGCATCATCGGCTAACAATTTAGAGTCAAGTTTACCGACCATCACCGGGTCGATAATAACATGTTCAAATGGATAACTCGCAATTAATTCAGCAACGCGGTTAATAATTTCTACGGAAAATAACATCCCAACTTTTAAAGCATCTACACCAACTTCATGAACCGCATTATCAAATTGAGCTTCGACCGCTTCCATTGTTAAAGGATGAACATTTTTATTTGTTTCTGGGTGTCTTGACACAACAGCTGTGACAACACTCATTCCATAAACATCTAATTCTTGAAACGTTTTTAAATCTGCTTGTATTCCCGCACTTCCTCTTGGGGCAGAACCTGCTATCGTTAAAACTCGCGCTGGTTTTTGCATGTAAAAATCACTTTCCTTCCCGCATAATGATGAACATTCTTCTTCTAAAGTAACAAAAAAGCTTAAGAAAAACATCTATTTAGATTGCTACTTTTGAGAAATTGATAATTATTTACGCTATAGAACGAATGTCTTTAATTATATTTCATACAAAAAAAGATTAACTAATCAATCATTTCGGCCGCTGATTAGTTAATCGACAATTTTTATTCGAGCAAAACTTTTTCGCCAACATCTTCACCGATTATTTTTACTTCTCGCTCCAAATCGACATCAAATTTTTCTTTGACTGATTTTTGGACATGATGAATAAGTTGAATATAATCCTCAGCTGTTGCTTCTTTGCGGTTAATGATAAAACCAGCATGTTTTAAAGAAACCTCGGCCCCGCCAATTCTTGTTCCTTGTAAACCACTATCTTGGATTAATTTTCCGGCGAAATATCCTGGTGGTCGCTTAAAAACACTTCCACATGAAGGGTATTCTAGCGGTTGTTTCGATTCACGTTTAAACGTTAAATCATCCATCACAGCTTTAATCGCCTCATAGTTACCGTCCTGCAAATGAAACGTCGCTTCCAAAACGATATATCCATGATCAGGAATATTACTCGTACGATAAGCTAAATCTAAATCATTTGCTAATAAATTTTTCAAATCACCTTTTCGGTCAACGACAATTGTCGAGTGAAGGACATCTTTAATTTCCCCACCATATGCGCCGGCATTCATATAAAGAGCACCACCGACTGAGCCAGGAATTCCGCAAGCAAATTCTAAACCTGTTAAATGATGCCGTAAAGCTTCCCGTGAAGCATCGATAATTCTCGCCCCACTTTCAGCAACAATCGTCGTACCATCCGTTTTAATCCGGTCTAAATTTTTTAAGCTCATGACGATACCACGGATACCACCGTCTTTGATAATTAAATTTGATCCATTTCCAAGTAA
>DATGTA010000132.1:0-8500 GCA_035302085.1 Bacillota bacterium | reverse complement strand
AAAAAACACGATGTTCCTGAGTGGTATATTCAATCGTGTGAAAAGATTAAATATATGTTTCCGAAAGCTCATGCGGCAGCCTATGTACTCATGGCTGTTCGAATTGCTTACTTTAAAGTTTATTATCCATTAGAATTTTATGCAGCTTATTTCTCAATTCGTGCGCGTGATTTTGAATTAGATACGATGATTCAAGGTTATGACGCCCTAAAAAATCGGGTAGCAGAAATAAAAGAAAAAGGTAATGATGCTACACCAAAAGAGAAAAACTTATTGACAGTGCTACAAGTTGCCTTAGAAATGTATGCTCGCGGATATTCGTTTAAAAAAGTTGACTTATACAAGTCAGATGCGAGGCATTTTATCGTTGACAATGAATCACTTTTGCCACCGTTTAACGCTGTCGATGGCCTAGGAACAAACGCTGCCTTAAATATTGTTCAAGCACGTGAGCAAGGTGAATTTTTATCAAAGCAAGATTTGCGTGAAAGAAGTAAACTATCAAAAACAGTTTTAGATTACTTAGACCGCCACGGATGTTTAGAAGGAATGGCTGAAGAAAATCAATTGTCATTATTTTAAACTTGCATATGCTTTCTCATTATGGTATGGTTCTATTGATATGAGTAGTATGTTGATGGGCAGGTAGCCCACGCTTTATTTATACACCTTTCTGTTAATCCCTTGCCGAAATTGTTGGCAGGGGTTTTATATTGATTAAAGTAAATAAACAAATGAATTTTAGTTATTAGTTTATAATATATAGTAAGTTGTCAGAGGGAGGTAATGATGATGAGTCAAATTAAACGAGTGACTGAAGAACTCGTCAAGCCTATTCTCGATGAACATGATCTCGAGTTGTTTGACATCCAATATGTAAAAGAAGGTCATGACTGGTTTTTACGTATTTTTATTGATCATGAAACAGGGGTTACGTTAGACGAATGTGAATTAGTGTCAACTGAACTAGGTGAAAAACTTGATGAGGTCGATGTTATTAAAGGTGCATACTTTTTAGAAGTATCATCACCTGGTGTTGAACGACCGTTAAAGACTAAAGAAGACTTTCAAAAAAATATCGGTAAAAATGTTTACGTGACATTATATGTTCATATTGATGGTGAAAAAGAATATCAAGGTGTTTTGTTAAGCTTTGACCACGATGTTGCCACGATTGAATATCAAGTATTGGCTCATAAAAAACTTGTTCAGATACCGTATGACAAAATTGCTAAAGCGAGATTAGCTGTTGCATTATAGAGGGAGGAAAGTATTGTGAATACTAAACTGTTCGAAGCCCTAGAGTTTCTTGAAAAAGAAAAAGGGATTGATAAAGAAATATTATTAGAAGCTTTAGAAGCTGCGCTTATTTCTGCTTACAAGAAAAATTTTCACTCGGCATCAAATGTACGGGTCGATTTAAATGCAGAAGACAACGACATGCGTTTATATGCGCAAAAAATAATCGTTGAAACTGTCGAAAATGAACAAGTTGAAATTGCACTGGTAGAAGCTAAAGAAATTGATCCAAATTATGAGTTAGAAGATGTCATCGAGGTTGAAGTGACTCCAAAAGATTTTGGAAGAATTGCCGCTCAAGCAGCTAAACAAGTCGTTACGCAGCGTGTACGTGAAGCCGAACGAGGGGTCATTTATGAGCAATATATTGATCATGAGGAAGATGTTATTACTGGCATTATTCAACGAAGAGATCATCGTTTCGTTTATGTTAATCTTGGTAAAATTGAAGCTAAACTATCTGAAGCCGATCAAATGCCAACAGATGAATATAATATTCATGATCGTATAAAGGTTTACGTCGCAAAAGTAGAAAAAACGACTAAGGGACCGCAAATCCATATTTCTCGCTCACATCCAGGTCTTTTAAAACGACTTTTTGAAATGGAAGTTCCAGAAATTTATGATGGTATCGTAGAAATTAAATCAATTGCCCGTGAAGCAGGTGATCGCTCAAAAATAGCTGTTCATGCGACAGATGCTGAAATTGATCCGGTCGGCTCTTGTGTCGGTCAAAAAGGGCAAAGGGTTCAGGCGATTGTTGATGAACTAAACGGGGAAAAAATCGATATTGTTGAGTGGTCTGAAGATCCATCTGTTTTTGTTTCAAATGCTTTGAGTCCTTCAAAGGTTACTCAAGTTATTTTAAATGAAGAAGAAAAAGAAACGACCGTTGTTGTACCAGACTATCAACTTTCTCTAGCCATTGGTAAACGAGGCCAAAATGCTCGTTTAGCGGCCAAACTAACCGGATGGAAAATTGACATTAAAAGTGAATCAGCTGCAGCGGAAGAAGGAATTGTTCTTGAAGAAAAATCTTTGTTCGATGATCAATTGTTTGATGATATAGAAGAAGATGAACAAGATATCGACCCTTTACTAGAACCTTAAGGGAGGTATTTTAATGGGACGTAAAAAAAGGAAAGTACCTTTAAGAAAATGTGTCGTCACACAAGAGATGTTGCCAAAACAACAACTCATAAGAATTGTCCGTAATAAAGCAGGTGAAGTGTTCATTGATTTAACAGGCAAACAAAATGGCCGTGGAGCTTACTTGTCTAAAGATATGAAAGTGATCGAAAAGGCTGAACAAATGAATGTCTTAAAGGATCATCTAAATGTAAGTATTGACAGCGATCTTTACAAAGAACTAAAAGAGATTGTTCAAGAGTGATGATATGAAGCAAAACTATTTAAATTTATTAGGCTTAGCCTTTCGGGCGAATGAATGTTCAGTAGGTGTTGATAAGATTGTTAAAGATATTCAACAAAAACGAGCAAAACTTGTTTTAATAGCATCTGATTGTAGTCCACAGACTACTAAACGATTAACCGATAAATGTAAAAGTTATCAAATACCTTATCAATTAGTTGATCAAAAAGCAAAACTGTCACATGCTATTGGACAGACGAACCGTGTAGCAATCGCAATACTTGATGATGGCTTTGCAAAGAAGCTAACATCTTTAATTAAGGGTAATTAATTTCGGGGGTGAACGTATGAGTAAAATGCGTGTATATGAATATGCCAAACAAAATAATTTAACGAGTCGCAAAGTATTAGATCAGCTTAAAAAATTAGATATCGATATAACCAATCATATGTCAATGATCACTTTAGACATTAAACAAAAACTCGATGAATCTTTTCAACAATCAAACGAGCAGCCAAAGCAAAAAGGAGAAAAGAAAAAGCAAGTGGATAATAAACGGCCAAAAACTAAGAAAAAAACAGCAAAGAAAGCACCAAAAGAACAACAACCCGTAGAGAAAGTGACGAAAGAAAAGAAGATTACTTACTCTGAACCATTAACGGTCAGTCAACTTGCTGAGAAATTAAATAAAGACACCGCTGAAATTATTAAAAAGTTAATGTTTTTAGGTGTTATGGCGACAAAAAATCAAGATTTAGATGATGATGCGATTGAACTTATTTGTGAAGAATATGGTTATGAAGTCGAAAAATTCATCGAGTTAGATGAAACTGATTTTGATAAATATATTCCAGAAGATCGGCAAGAAGATTTAGAGGAAAGACCTGCTGTTGTAACGATTATGGGACATGTTGACCATGGAAAAACAACATTACTTGACTCAATTCGTCATACAAAAGTGACCGAGGGTGAAGCCGGTGGAATTACGCAACATATAGGCGCTTACCAAGTTGAGGCAGAAGGGAAAAAAATCACCTTTCTTGATACACCAGGTCACGAAGCGTTTACGAGTATGCGCTCACGGGGAGCACAAGTAACTGACATTTCTATTCTCGTCGTTGCTGCTGATGATGGTGTCATGCCACAAACTGTTGAAGCTATTAACCACGCAAAAGCAGCTGGCGTACCGATCATTGTTGCTGTTAACAAAATTGATAAAGAAAGTGCAAATCCTGATCGGGTCATGCAAGAATTAACCGAACATAATCTCATTGCAGAAGATTGGGGCGGGGATACAATTTTTGTCAAATTATCCGCCTTACAAAATCAAGGGATTGACGAGTTATTAGAAATGATTTTACTCGTTGCTGAAATGGAAGAATTGACAGCTAATCCTAAAACAGTTGCCCATGGTACAGTCATCGATGCCGAGCTTGATCGAGGCCGTGGCGCAGTTGCAAGCTTGCTCATTCAAAATGGTACTTTAAAAGTCGGTGATGCATTAGTCGTCGGTAATGCATTTGGTCGGGTCAGAGCAATGGTGAGTGATTTAGGTCAACGCATTCAAGAAGCTGGACCATCAACACCAGTTGAGATAACAGGACTTAATGCTGTGCCTCAAGCTGGAGACCAATTTTTAGTATTTGCTAACGAACGACAAGCACGTCAACTTGGCCTTGCACGTCAACAAAGAGAAATCGTCCAAAGTCGAAGTGGGCAGGCAAGAATTAGTTTGGATGATTTGTTTGAACAAATCAAACAAGGTGAAATGAAAGAATTAAATATTATTATTAAAGCAGATGTTCAAGGTTCAGCGGAAGCTTTAGCAGCCTCTTTACAAAAAATTGAAGTGGAAAGTGTTAATATTAATATCATCCACTCAGGAGTTGGTGGAATCACTGAATCAGATGTTATTTTAGCATCCGCTTCTAATGCGATTATTATTGGCTTTAATGTACGCCCAGATGTTAATGCAACGAAAGCGGCTGATGCAGAAAAAGTTGATGTTCGCCTACATCGTGTTATTTACCAAGCGATTGAAGAGGTAGAAGCAGCGATGAAAGGAATGCTTGATCCTGAATATGAAGAGAAAGTCATCGGTCAAGCTGAAGTTCGTGAAACATTTAAAGTATCACGGATCGGTACAATTGCCGGTTGTTATATTACAGATGGTAAAATTACCCGGGATAGTAACGTGCGTCTCATTCGCAATGGAGTTGTTATGTTTGAAGGTGAAATTGCAACCTTAAAACGATTTAAAGATGACGTTCGTGAAGTTCAACAAAACTATGAATGTGGTATTACGATAAAAGATTTTAATGATATTAAAGAAAGTGATATTATAGAAGCCTATGTAATGGAAGAAATTGAGCGTGTATGATTTATTACGCAGAAGTCGAATGTTTTTTATATCAAGAACAATCATTAAAAGAAAAACGCTCACTTATGAAACGTTTAATTCATAAATTGCGTCAACAAATGAACGTATCAGTTGCTGAGCTAGATTACCATGATTTATGGCAACGGACAAAATTAGGAATTGTTACAATTTCTAATGAAGCCGTCCATGCTGAACAAATCATACAGGAAGCATTGCGATTAATTGATTCATTTTCAGATCTTGAGCGAACACTAACACATATTGAACGCTTATAGAAATAGCATTGTTTAAAAATGAGGTGACATACATGAGTAATATTCGAGCGAATCGTGTAGCTGAAGAAATTAAAAAAGAAATGGGCGAAATTATTACACGTAAATTGAAAGATCCACGTATTGGATTTGTCACAGTAACTGACGTTGAAGTGACAGGTGATTTACAACAAGCAACAATATTCATCTCTGTTTTAGACAAAGATAAAAAAGATTCAACACTCGTTGGTTTATCAAAAGCGAATGGATTTATCCGATCAGAAATTGGCAAACGAATCCAGTTACGGAAAACACCTGAAATTACTTTTGAATTTGATGAAGCGTTAGAACGTGGTAGTCGCATCGAAGAAATTTTACGTGACTTAAATGATTAATTGATTTATATCTGATCTGTTAGCTAACAGGTCAGATTTTTTCTATGATAAGAAATGATGGTGATTTTATGGACGGTATTATACCGCTATGGAAACCAAAGGGCATGACATCACATGATTGTGTCCAACAAATTAGAAAAATTTATAACACAAGAAAAGTAGGTCATACGGGTACACTTGATCCAATGGTTGAAGGTGTGTTACCAATTTGTATTAATCGTGCAACAAAAATTGTCCCTTATTTAACAGAAATGGATAAAACATATGCCGCCCAAGTACAATTAGGCATCGCTACTGAAACAGAAGATGCACATGGTGAAATCATCGAAGAAAAAGCGATAACAACGCCACCAACACTTAATGAAATTGATGATGTTTTGCAATCATTCAAAGGACTGATTACACAAATTCCCCCGATGTATTCGGCAGTTCGGGTGAAAGGAAAACGATTATATGAATATGCCCGAGAAAATAAATTTGTCGAACGGCCAAAGCGTCAGGTGAAGATTTATAACATTCATCGGACGTCTGAACTTTTGAAGGGGAAAACGGCATTTAACTTTCGAGTTCATTGTTCACAAGGGACATATATTCGAACATTATGTGTTGATATTGGTAAAAAATTAAATTATCCCGCACATATGTCACATTTAATTCGGGTCACAGCGAGCTCATTTTCACAAGAAGAAACGATCACATTTGCTCAAATAAATGAAGCAAAACGAACGAACAATTTAGAAAAAACAGTCGTTTCGATGTTGCGAGCGCTCCAACATATGGTTAAAATAGAAGTAGATGCAAACATTGAACAAAAAATTAGCCATGGGCAAAAGTTGAAAAACTTTACACATGTAATGACGTCTGAACCTTTTTTATTAGTAAAAGATGATCATCTATTAGCCATTTATCAAGTTGATGCAAACAATCACAACATAATTAGGCCAGTACGCGTATTTATAACGAATAAATGAAGGTGAAAATGATGCAAACAATTGATTTGTCTTATCCACATCAATTAATCAATGAACAACTTCCCGAAACTGTTTGTGCGATCGGATTTTTTGATGGGGTTCATCTAGGTCATCAAAAAGTCATTAAAACAGCTGTCAAATATGCTAAAGAACATCATTTAGAAAGTGCGGTCATAACTTTCCAGCCACACCCAATAACTGTTTTAAGCCATGGGGCACAATCTGTTAAATATATAACCCCATCGCTAGAAAAACAACGTATATTAAAACAATTAGGCGTTGATCGCTTATACACAATTACTTTTAATAAACAACTTGCCTCATTGTTACCACAACAATTTATTGAACATTTTATTATCGGTCTCAATATTAAGCATCTTGTCGCTGGTTTTGACTTTACATATGGTTTTAAAGGTGAAGGCAATATGACAAATATTGCTAAGTATGCAAAGGATCAATTGACTTATACAGTGATTGAAAAAGTTTCCTGTAAAGATGATAAGATTAGTTCAACTCACATAAGAAAGCTTATTAAAACCGGTAACATATGTTCGGCTAACCAACTTTTAGGAAGACCACTTTACACCATTGGTCATGTCATTGAAGGAAATAAACGAGGTCGGACGATCGGTTTTCCAACTGCGAACTTACATGTGAACAAGGATGCTTTACTTCCCCAAACAGGTGTATATGCTGTGAAAGCCTATGTTAACGATAAAATATATGACGGGATGGCAAATTTGGGCTATCGACCGACCTTTGAAAAAGACCAACTCGAACCATTACTCGAAGTTCACTTGCTTGATTTTTCAAAAAACATATATAAATATGAAATGAGCATTGAATGGCATAAATTCGTCCGTGAAGAAAAGAAATTTAGCTCCGTTGATGAATTAATCAGGCAACTTAAAGCAGATAAAATGTTTGTTCGGAACTTTTTTCAAAATGATTAAAATCACTTGCTTTTTTATTTAAAAACGTGTACGCTTGGAATCGACAACCATCGCTTGGCAAACCGACGCTCCGACGCTTGCTAGGGGATTGGGGATGCTATAAATAATAGGAGGTGCACATATGGCCATTACAAAAGAAAGAAAACAAGAAATTATTAATGAATTTAAAACACATGACAATGATACGGGTTCAACAGAAGTTCAAATTGCCGTTTTAACCGAAGAAATTAATGTTTTAAACGATCATTTAAAACGTCATGAACGTGATCATCATTCACGACGTGGATTATTGAAAAAAGTCGGTAGACGTCGTAATTTACTTAACTATTTACGTAAAAATAATATTACGAGCTATCGAGACTTAATTCAGAAATTAGGCTTAAGAAGATAACGAAAAGCAGGATATTTCCTGCTTTTTTTACATATTTTTAATATTTTAATTTTTATAAAATTTACATTTATGTATAGAATGTTTACAATGGAAGTTAATAGATGTGAAATCGAAAGGAGTCCATGTATTAATGAATGATGAAAAACAAGTATTCTCCACAGAAATTGCCGGTCAACCATTTACCGTAGAAATCGGCGAACTTGCTAAACAAGCTAATGGTTCCTGTATGGTTCAATATGGCGACTCATCTGTTTTATCTGTCGCAACCGCATCGAATGAACCTAAAGATTTGCCTTTTTTTCCATTAACCGTCAATTATGAAGAACGTCTATATGCGGTTGGAAAAATACCAGGTGGATTTATTAAACGTGAAGGACGTCCAAGTGAAAAGGCAATTTTAGCCTCACGTTTAATCGACCGTCCGATTCGCCCATTATTTCCCGAAGGATTTCGTAATGAAGTACAAATTATTAGTACGGTCATGAGT
>DATGTA010000131.1:0-2572 GCA_035302085.1 Bacillota bacterium | reverse complement strand
TAAGCAAGAAAATCTTTTTTTAATTGTGGAAACAATTCAGCTTCATACAGTTTTTTTAAACGCCCGTGCACATTCATGTAAAACTCTCGATCGATTTGTAAAGGGAAAAGTTCAGTTAATACATCCCAGTTAAAATAATTGTATATCGGTCTCGCTAAATCTAGTTTCGCACCATTAATTAATAACCATTCAGCTTTTTCATAAGAATGACTTATATTTTCAATCGTATCAACTAATGTACCCGCAGCAATTTTAATTGTATTTGACGTCTGATTTTGGAAATATGTTTGGAAATTTTCGCCAAGTGTCGTTAAACGTTGCATAAATGAATGATAAGCTTCACTACGTTCAACCGATTTGATGACAACAATTTTTTCCGTATTTAAAAACGAACAAATATCATGAGACGTACATTGAAATATTTCTTCAGCTTGCTGGATCAAACGTTGTTTATTCAAACTAAGCGAATGACGCACTTTAGTTAATGAATGAATAATCGCATCACCAATATCAATAATAATGCAGAAGTATTTACGATCATAATCAATTTGAAAAAGATCACAAAACTGCTTCACTTTCATTGATTGTAAATTTCCATCATGGATTAAATATTGAACAAACGTTTCTAAACTTCTTTCTTCAAGACCTTTTACTTCCTTTTGAAACGTATCTTGCCACATGATCTCGACATAATTTTTAATTAACTCAACGTGTGGCCAAACATCATCTGGTGGCCCGATAATTCCCAAGACGCCTAACGTTTCATCATGGAAATTTAGGGGTACAGCTACTCCTTGTAGAACATTTTCATATTGTTTGATTGTTTCTTTATCAAAGGAAATCGCTTCTTTTTCACGCAACACTTCGATCGACGGCGTGTGTAACGTACCTATGCGTGCTCGGTCTGAGTCACCAATAATATATCCTTTATGATCACTTAAACTAATCGGAAACGGTAAAATTTCTTTAACATTTTCAACAACCGTTTGTGCATGTTGCACTAAACCATAAATTGCCCTCACATCCCCTTCTTAACATATTTTTACAATTATTTAACATTATACTATGGAATAAAGCTAAATAATGCAACAAATATTTCGTCATATTGCCTATTTCATATATTTGTCAACACATATATACTTATGATTAAGAATTATCAGACTTTGTCGAGGTGATCGCATGAATGAAAAGGCAGATCTCATTATTGTTGGTGGTGGTGTCATTGGTTCAAGTATCGCATACAATTTGTTAAATGATGGTTATGAAGGCGAAATTATCGTCTTTGAAAAAGATCGCTTATATGAATATTCATCAACTCCAAGAAGTGCCGGTGGGATCAGACAATTATTTACAACAGCCATTAACATAGAGATTAGTCGTTACAGTTTACATAAATATCTTACCTTCCCTGAGGATATGGCAATTGATGGTGAACAAGCAACCATTGATTTTCGCCAACACGGTTATTTATTTCTCGCCGCAAACAAAGATAACACCGCTTTGGAAAAACAAGCTAAACTTCAACGATCATTAGGTGTACCAGCCCAGATGTTATCAAATGAAGAACTTTTAGAGATCATTCCAGAATTAAATGTTAACGATTTAACTGGCGGATTATACTGTCATGAGGATGGATACTTAGATCCTTATTCGGTGATGCAAGGTTATGCCAATAAAGCCAAGGAACTCGGGGCTAAATATATATATGAAGAAGTTTCCACGATAACGACGAGTCAAGGAAACGTCAGTGGAGTTCAAACATCTCAAGATAAACTATATAAAGCACCGATTATCATTAATTGTGCCGGCCCTTGGGCCCCAGCACTCAGTGAAAAAATCGGTTTACCAATCCCCGTTATCCCACTGAAAAGACAAGTGATCCAGTTTGATGTCGAAGAACCGTTAAAAAAACAACTCCCATTAACGATTGATCCATCTGGTGTTTATTTCAGGCATGAAGGCCAATCCATTATTAGTGGTTATTCTGAAAAAATAAAGCCAGGTATTGAATTTAAATGGCGCCGTTCATTTTTCGAGGAAACATTATGGCCAGCTTTAGCAAACCGTGTTAAAAATTTTGAACGAGCAAAAATAAGTAGTGGTTGGGCAGGTATTTATAGTCACAATGAAATTGATCAAAATGCAATCGTTGGTGGTCACCCCGCGCTATCAGGTTATTATATAGCCTGTGGATTCAGTGGCCATGGAATGCAACAAGCTCCCGCTGTTGGAAAAAGTCTTGCCGAATTAATTATGACTGGTAACTATGAAACGATCAATTTGCACCCCTTACGTTTTGAGCGTTTTGCTGAAAACGACTTAGTGATTGAAGAGGCAATCGTTTAAGGAGGAGATTATTTGTTATTTTTAAATGAATTAGCAATTAAGAAAGCGATTTCAATGAAGGGAGTCATTGATGCGGTTGATGATACTTATGAAATTTAAGCCTCTAAACAATTTAAAATGCCAACACGTATACAAGTTGTCGAAAATAATAATACATTGTTATTAATGCCTAGTTTGATTAATGAAGCAATCGCAACGAAACTTGTCACCGTCTTTCCTAAAAACC
>DATGTA010000130.1:0-9590 GCA_035302085.1 Bacillota bacterium | reverse complement strand
CAGCGAAAGCGAATGCCCAATTAGATTTATTAGATAAAGAAAAAGCTGACGCCATTGCTTATGCGGCTGATGAAGTGTTAGCAGGTAACCTTGATGAACATTTTCCATTAGTCGTTTGGCAAACCGGTAGTGGGACACAGTCAAATATGAATACGAATGAAGTACTTGCATTTGTTGGTAATAAATGGCTTGAAGAACAAGGAAGCGATTTACGTCTTCACCCAAATGATGATGTAAATAAATCACAAAGTTCTAATGACACATATCCAACAGCGATGCACGTTGCTTTTGTCTTAAAAGTAGAAGATGTCGTGCTGCCTGCTTTAAGACAAATTAAACAATCCGTGAAAGAAAAGATGGATGAGTTTCAAGATATCGTAAAAATTGGTCGAACCCATTTACAAGATGCAACACCACTTACGTTAGGTCAAGAAATAAGTGGATGGTATCGCATGTTAGAAAAATCTGAAGCAATGTTGACAGAAAGTGTTGAACAATTAAAAGAATTAGCCATTGGTGGAACAGCTGTTGGCACAGGATTAAACGCTCATCCGGATTACTCGGAACTCGTTTGCAAAGCGATTAGTGAATTAACAGGCAAAACATTCGTAAGCGCACCGAATAAGTTTCATTCCTTAACGAGTTATGATGAAGCAGTTTATGTACATGGTGCTTTAAAAGCATTAGCAGCTGATTTAATGAAAATTGCGAACGATATTCGTTGGCTCGCAAGTGGTCCTCGAAGTGGTTTAGGTGAAATTATTATCCCAACAAACGAACCAGGTAGTTCCATTATGCCAGGAAAAGTAAACCCGACACAAAGTGAAGCATTAACAATGGTTGTGACACAAGTGATGGGTAATGATGCAGCGATTGGTTTTGCGGCTAGCCAAGGAAATTTTGAGCTGAACGTCTTTAAACCAGTCATTGCTTATAACTTTTTACAATCTTGCCAACTACTTGCTGATGGAATGCTTTCATTTGATGAGCGTTGTGTTCAGGGTATTGAACCGAACCATGAACAAATCGATCAGTTTTTAAACGATTCACTCATGCTTGTGACCGCATTAAATCCACATATTGGCTATGAAAATGCGGCAAAAATTGCGAATACAGCGTTTAAAAATAATACAACATTAAAAGAGACAGCTGTTGAGCTCGGATTATTAACGGAAGAACAATTTGATCAGTATGTCGATCCTAAAGCGATGACAAAACCAAACGCATAAACGTTTGACATAGGTGCTCAAGCGTATCGTTGTTTGAGCGCCTCATCGAATATATTAGCCATATTTTGGATATTGGATTAAAAAGTTAAATGATTTAGACCTACAATGAACGCATGTTTTTAGTGAAAGTAATGTAGTTTAACATTTATTAAGAAGAATTAATGTTTAATATATTATGGAAGGAGGATGTATGATGGCAAATATTTATGACTATGCATATGATTTGGAAAAAGCCATCCGTCGCAGTGAAGAATATCAAGCATTAAAAGAAGCTTATAAAAAAGTTATGAATGATGCGGGAAGCAAACAAATGTTTGAAGACTTTCGTCAATTCCAATCAGATTTGCAAACGAAACAAATGCAAGGCGAGCAAATTTCTGAGGAAGAACTAAAAAATGCCCAAAAGAGATTCGAAGTGATTCAACAAAATCCAGCCATCGCACAATTATTTGCCTTAGAAGAACGCATGAATGTAGTCTTAGCTGATGTAAGTGAAATAGTTTCGAAGCCATTAGATGAAGTGTATAGCGATTTGTCTGATGAATAAAAAGCGATGTGCGGGGGGAATTGCATGAGTTTCGTTCAATATGAGTCACATGGAAACATTTCATATATTTACTTAAATCGATCGGACCGTTATAATGCATTACATAAAGAGATGTTCGCTGATTTATTATCTGTTGTTAAAAAGGTTGAATGTGACGATAGTAAAATTGTCATTATAAGTGGGAAAGGACGTGCTTTTTCAGCAGGTGGCGATATGAAAATGTTGAAACAATTTGCTGATCGCATGGTCTATGATGATGTGATGAATATGATTGATGAAATTGTTACTCGCCTATATTTACTCAACAAACTAGTTATTTCTGCCATTAATGGCTCAGCAGCTGGTATTGGTTTAAGTTTAGCTCTAAATGCGGATTATATTGTCGCTGATAAACAAGCAAAACTAGGCGTTCTTTTTCTTGGTGTTGGTCTTGTCCCTGATGGTGGTGGACATTTTTTCTTACAAGAACGTCTTGGAACACATGGAGCGAAACAATTTACATGGAGTTTACAACAATTGACGAGTGCTGAAGCAAAAAATAAAGGGTTAGTTGATGTGATCGCAAGTGAGTTATCAGTCATCGAAGCAGCCACAAATCTCGCTAAAAAATTATTAAAGCAACCATTACAAGCGATGATTCGTACTAAAATGATTTACCATGAAACAAGTGAACAAACATTACGTCAATATTTACAAAACGAACGAAATGCCCAATGGGATATGCGACAAACAGACGATCATGCAGAAGGTGTCAGGGCATTTATTGAAAAACGTCAACCAAACTTTAAAGGTTTTTAACATTAAAAATAGGCGCCTAAATATGTAGACTTAGCCATTTCATATTTAGCGCCTATTTTATTTTTATTAACGATGGAAAAGTAACAGATTCGCATCCTCGGAAACACAACGATGGGTTTGTTCAGCATATCCTTCGTGAGTAAGAAAATTAAATGCCTCATTTTTCGCCTCATCATCGGTAGCTGCTTGGAATGACTTTTCGATCAATAGTTTGCCATTTTTTTCAAAAACAGTAATATAATAATTTTTCATTAGTCATTACCCCTTCCATGAAAACGTTTAAATGTACTATTTATTATGCCATGTCTCATGAACAAAAGGCAACTACTATGACGATTATAAAAGTAACAGAAAAAATTTCCAAAACTTTTTCCTCGAATCGTTGAGAACATTTAATCGAACGTGCATTCCCCTTTTATGTTTGTTACACTAGACATATCATTTCAAGTTGTCATAAGGATGTGACTATATTGCGACAAAACATATCATTTTTACATGCGGCTGATTTACATTTAGATAGCCCTTTTTTAGGATTAGCTCAAAGCCCTGATCACGTGTTTACAGAGGCTCGACAAAGTACATTTCATGCCCTTAACAACTTAACGACGCTTGCCATTGAAAAAAATGTCGATTTCGTTTTACTTGTCGGTGATATATTTGACGAAAGTGTCCAAAGTTTAAAGGCACAAGTTAGCTTACGGCAAGCCTTTGAACGATTACATACCCATAATATTCGTGTGTACATGTCTTATGGTAATCATGATTATGTCCAACGTCGTGTCCATCAAGTCACTTATCCTGATAATGTATTTATTTTTCCTAATGAACAAATAACGGTTTTTAATTTTCCTGATGATAACGATCCTTTAGCAGCCATTTATGGGTTTAGTTATGAACAACGAAACATTACTGAGCGAAAAGTGGATGAATATCAACGGCAACATGGCTCGATTCCTTTTCATATCGGATTATTACATGGCAGTTTGTATGGTCATTCATCACACGCTTCCTACGCTCCTTTCACGTTAAGTGATCTAACAGCTAAGCATTTTGATTATTGGGCACTTGGTCATATTCATAAGCGCCAAATATTACATGAAGATCCGCCAATCGTTTATCCTGGCAACATTCAGGGACGGCACCATTTAGAAAGTGGTGCAAAAGGTTGCTATTATGTAGAATTATCAAAAGCAGAATGTGAATTATCATTTGTTCCATTACATGCGATTGAATTTGTTTCCCTTCAACTCGATGTGTTGACATGTGAAACGATTTTTGATTTGGAAAAATTACTTGAACAAACGTTAGCTAACTATACAAATCAATCAACCCCATTATTAATCAACCTTCATTTAATAGGAAGTGAAATATTGTTTGACTGGGAACAACAAGATCATTTACAAGAAATAATCGATTGGTTAAATGACCAATATTTACAAGCCAATCATTGGATGTATATTTATCATGTAACGACAGCGATGCAACGAACAAATTTTCAACAAGCATCACTAGACAGTGAACATTTTTTTCAAGCCCTTAATACTCAATTTGCCAATGATTCAATCACACCATTTTTAAAACAATTGTATGAGCATCCGCAAGCTAAAAAATATTTGCAACGTTTAACAGATGCAGAAGAAAAAATGATTAAAGAAAAAGCTCAACAATTGCTTATGAGTGAATTGTTACGACCGAAGAGGTGAAAGACATGTACATTAAACAATTAATGATTTATGGTTTCGGACAGTGGATCGATCAATCCTTTACATTAAATGAATCACTCACATGTTTTTATGGAAAAAATGAATCAGGTAAGTCAACGTTGCAAAATTTTATCCTCTTTATGTTGTTTGGCTTACCACCAAAACAACGAAAATCTTACAGGCCAAAAACGAGTGGACAATTTGGTGGACGCTTAACGATTGTTGATCCTAATCTTGGCGAATATACGGTTGAACGGCTTGAAGGGCAAAAAAATGCTCAAGCAACTTGTTATTTACCAAACGGAGTCATTAAAGATGAAAAGTGGTTAACTGAGCAGTTAAACGGCTTTACTTATGAAATGTATCAATCCGTTTATTCCTTTTCAGCCCTCGATTTAAATGATTTTGAGTCAATGAATGCGAAAGAAATTGGGGATGTTATTTTAAGTATCGGCTTAACAGGTTCTCAACATATATATGAATTAGAAAGAAAGTTGGCGCAACAACTTGGTCATTTGTTTAAGCCTTATGGAAAAAAACCATTAATGAATGAGCAAATCACTCATTTAACAACGTTACAAAAACAACTCATTGATCAAGAAAAAAACTTAGTAACCTATGAAAATAATCATATACAAAGTGACACGATAAAAAAAGAGATCGCTAAACTTATTCAACAGCGTGATGAACGGAAAAATGAATTAACACATTTAAATCAATTGTTACAATCGATTACACTTGTACAAGATTATGAGTATAACCGAGCACAATTACGTAAACTTCCACGACAGCTTACGTTTCCCGAAAAAGGTGTCCAGCGTTATGAGGCATTAAAAGAAAAGTTGCTTCCTTTACAAAGTGAATTAACATTTATTCAATCGCAAATGAGGGAAGCAAAGCAAACGATAAAAAAACTTCAGCAACAACTTATGCCTGAGAATTTGTTTGAACGGGCAAAGAAAGTCGTCCAAAAACAATCTGCTTATGAAGAACGTGAACAATTAATCGCCAAAGAAACGAAAACAATTGAAAGTGAATTAATACATTTGACGCAGCAATTAGTCACATTAACTCGTGAATTAACATTAGAAGATTTAAATAAACTTAACTTCCCATTTCAAACGCAAAGTTATTGGCAATCATTAAATAATGAACATGAACAAATTATATTAACAAAAGAACACTATGCACAGCAAAAGCAGGAAATCAATCAACGAGAAAAAACGTTAAATGATCGATTACAAACGATTGAACAAGATATGCTCACAGAAGCTGAACGACAAACATATATCGAACAAATCAATGAACGAGCGAATGAGCCTTTACCTGCTGATCAAATAATATCTATTAAAAAACAAGTAGCAGATGATCGACAAAAAAACAGATTCATTTTTATAAGTAGTATTATTTTGGCGGTAACGATGTTTTTGAGTAGTTATTTTTTTGCGCAATCATATTTAACCATTGGTAGTTTATTTATACTCATGTTTGGATTTATTTACTTTTTTATGTCGCAGCGATCCATGCAAACGATTGAACAATTTGTTAGTGATCAAGAAAAGCTAAAGCCATCCGCCCATATTAACGGTACACATGAATTAATGTCCCGTTTAGAACGAGATGATGCCTTAAAATATGAACATAAAGCTTTACAAGCAGATTTGCAAAAAGTAACGATTGACCGATTACAGTGGGAAGAAAAACAACGGAGCATCGAACAAAGAGAGAAGCGTTTAAATGATCAGTTGTCAGCTGTTCGTCAACAATATCCTTTTCTAAAAAATGTTTCGCTAACTTATTGGACGAACATTTATCATCAACTCGATCAATTACAGGAAAGTTATGTAAATGTTCAAGAAAAAATCACGCAAAATGAACAATTAGAAAAACAACAACAAATATTTGCTCAGGATGTTTTAGAAATCGTTAAGGAAATCGATCTACAGCAAGATGAACAGCAAACAGCGCAACAAATACAAACTGTAGCAAAATTTATCGATGAGCAATCATCGATCAAACAACAATTAGCCTATGAAAAAGCAACATTGGCTGAACAAAATATGCGAAAAAACCATTTAAATGTACAAATCGAGTCACTATATAAAGAAATAAATGAGTTATTTAAAAGGGCTGACGTACAAACAGAAGAAGAGTTTTATGAAAAGGCTACACAAATGGAAGCTAAAAAAAATTATGAATTCGAAACACAAAAGTTACATGAACAATTATCGTTAATGTTCCAAACGGACAATTGGCAACCACTAATTGACCGACCATTAGAAGAAAAATTATTAATAGCAGAAAAAGAAAAAGTAACTGAAGCACTAAATGAGCTTAAACAAATGCTTGATGAAAAACGACAATTATCGGCAAATTTACAAGCAAATATTGCACATCTTGAACAATCGGATGACTATTCAACATTAGTTCACCAATTGCAAATGGAAAAAGCCGAACTCAACCGTTTAGCGAAACAATGGGCAGTTATTAAAACAGCTGAACAAATGTTGCAACGAACGAAGCGGACCTATGAGCAAAAACATTTAACAAATGTGCTTAAACAAACGAGTCATTATTTTAAAAAGATAACAAATGGGGCTTATACTGATGTATTTCTTAGGGCTGCTGATGAAACGTTAACTGTCGAAGCGAACAATCAATTACAGTTTGATTTAACAGAATTATCGAAGGGAACGATTGATCAATTATATATCGCTTTACGATTAGCGATGAGCAAAATCATTGGGAACAAACATAAATTTCCCTTTATTATTGATGATGCATTTATACACTCCGATGAGGAGCGCGTGGCAAATATTGTCGAAGTTTTACAAGATATTTCTAAAGATCAACAATTAATTCTCTTTACATGTAAACAACAAATTGCGGCGCATTTTACAAAACTACAACTGCAGACTCTTCATACAGAAATACCATCCATATAAGTAAATGAGAACAAAAACAAACAGCAAATGTTTGTGATTGTTCTCGTTTATGTATGAGTTTACAAAGCATTTTCATAACGACTATCTAAAAAGTCAACGAGATGCACGATAAACGCCTCAATCGTTAACGGTTTACGAACGGCAGAGCCCCATTCTGGTAAACCATGATGACTTAAAATACAGTGAGAAACGGTATGAATGTCCGCTAAAGGAAGGGAAATATTTTCTCGTTCGATCATTTTTGCAAACATGATAAATCCATAAGGAATGTGGCCAATCATTTGCCCGAATTCATCAAAGGTGATGCCTGTTTCTTTTCGCTTGGCAAAATCATAATCACCTGTAGGAAACAAAAATTCAAAGGCTGCCGCTGGGCGACCGGCATAGTCATATTCTAATAATTTTCCTAAATCATGGAATAAAATACTAATCATTACGAGATCAACATGGGGCGTTTCATCGTTGACATTAATCATTTCAGCAAACATCCCGTATAAATGATCAAGTGTTTCGTGCCAAATAAGCCGTTGCTTTGGTGAGTCATTTTTTAATTGGTCCCAAAGTTCTTGTTTATAAGCTTTTTCAACGATATGAATTAATTTCATAATTGCTTTAAAATGATCTTCTTCATAAACTAAAATGTAACGGGCAAAACGCATCAGACCAACTGTATGTTTAAGTAAGCCTCCTAAGTAGTTATGGTGAAAACTTTTCGCAGCAGGACTCATCGTAAATTGTTCCCAAAATAATTCCATCGTCTTCCAAGCAATCGTTCGATAGGGTTCATTTAATTCATTTAAATAAGCAAATAGCTCGATCGTTAATGCTTTAATATCTTCATCAGTTGCCGGTAAAAAATTTTCAGATTTTACATCATCCGTTAGTGGTGTTAATTTTCGAATCGTAATTGATTTTTGATTGTTATATTCATGAACAGACCCTTCAACGGTAAATAATGAATAAGTTTCTAACATTGGTTTATACCGTTCAACTTCACCGTTGTTATCCCAAATGACCGCTTGCATGACTCCAGAATTGTTACTTAAATTTAAGCGAATAAACTGTTTTTGCTGCCGTGTTAAATGAATGGAAAAATCATTTAACAATACATTTAACGTAATTAAATCCCCTTTTTGTTGTTGTTGTAAATCAAATACATTTTCTTTCGCTGGAAATGACGGTAAAGAAAACTGTGTTAAAACTTCTTGAATGTCTTCCTCAGTTATTGAATATTGAATTGGAATAAGTCCATAAAAATAGGTCGTTCCAGTTGTCATACAATCCCCCCAATGAATGTTTTTTCTTTTAAAAGATCGATTGTCATTATTAGTGTACAGATTTTTTCAAGAAAAGAACAGAAAAGTTTTAACCCATTAAAAACTATGCATGTTTTTGGATTACTTAACATAAATATGTATTGAATGTTAGATGAATGAGGAGAATTAATGATGATTTTCAATGTTCCTTGGTGGGTGTTTATGCTCGTTGTGTTTATATTTTTTAGTGGTTATATGTCCTTTCGAGCGATGCGAGCCGAACGGGCTTTAGAACAACAGTTTATTGAAAAAGAAGGACAAGTTTATATGGAGCGGATGGATAATGAAAGAAGACGACGTCAAAGGGGGAGGTAAATTTCATTAAGAATAGTAAAAGGGGGGCATTTATAGCCACCCCTTAATCGTTATCCCACAACTTCTTCTTCATTGAAAATATCTTCTAAATCTTTAACTTTAATATCGATTTTTGCATCATCTAAAATATCGTTTAACGTCTTTTGAGCTTCTTCGGGATCGACTTTTTCACTGATGAGTTGTCGTTCGATCATGTCTTTCATATCGTCGTATGATTCACTATCTTCTTTTTCTCGTTTATCGGTGACTTGAATAATATGAAAACCGTAGCTACTTTGCACCGGTTCACTAATCGTGTCGATCTCTAATTCAAATGCAGCTTCTTCAAACTCAGGAACCATTTCGCCAACACCAAAGTAACCAACTTCACCACCATTTTCGGCAGAGGCCTCATCTTCGGAGTATTCTTTGGCTAATTTTGCAAAATCTTCCCCATCATCAAGTTTTTCTTTAATTTCATTCGCTGTTTCTTCATCTTCAACTAAGATATGTTTAGCTTCGATTTCAGTAATTTCACGATCATACTGTGCTTTAATATCATCCTCGTCAATCTCAATACCCTCAGTAATCGCTGCTTCTTGCAGGAGGCTAATGCGGATTATTTTTTCTAAAGCTACTTCGTCTTTAATGCCTTCTTGCATAAGCCACATGTCAAATTGTTCGCCGAGTTGATCTTTAATTCGGTCAATTTCACTTTCTACATCTTGGTCGGTCACTTCATATTTATCCTCAAGCAC
>DATGTA010000129.1:0-5000 GCA_035302085.1 Bacillota bacterium | reverse complement strand
ACTGAATATACTTATGATGAACTGGAAAATGGTGAACATACATGGAAGTTTTGGCAAGATGACTTATACCGTGCTTTAACAACAATTCTTGTTTAATAGTAGATTATAAAATATTATCGGAGGCAATCATATGAAAGTCCAAATGGTTACAACTGAAACAGAACTTAACGATGCCTTTACCATTCGAAAGGTTGTCTTTATTGACGAACAAAACGTACCACCTCATATAGAACGTGATGAATACGATCAAACAGCGACACATGTCATTGGTTATAAAAATCATCAGCCAATTGCTACCGGTCGTATTCGTTTGATTGATGATTATGGAAAACTCGAGCGCATCGCTGTGTTAAAAGAACATCGCGGTAAGTCGTACGGTACACAAGTGATCGCACATATGGAACAAATTATTTTGCAAAAAGGATTTACACAAGCAAAATTAAATGCGCAAACACATGCCACAGACTTTTATGAAAAGTTAGGCTATCAAGTAATATCGACTGAATTTATGGATGCAGGTATTCCCCACGTGACAATGAAAAAAGATTTAAGTAAATAATTTATCAACCCCTTTTTTTAAGGTCTATATGTGTCTGAATGACATTAATCGTTTCGGACATGCTATAAAATGACTTTTAAATAAAGGGGTTTTCTTATGAAGTTTTTGCCGATGCTTTACGAGACGATCTTTGGTTTTTGTGCCTTGTTCGCTTTAACTAAAATTCTTGGTAAAACCCAAATTTCTCAATTAACTGCTTTCGACTTTATTGCTGCCCTTGTCTTAGGTGAACTGGTAGGTAATGCCTTGTTTGATGAAAAAGCTGGTGTCTTAGAAATTGCTTATATCATTTTTTTATGGGGTTCATTATTATACATTGTTGAAATGTTAACACAAAAATTTAAAGGGAGTCGTTTTTTACTTGAAGGTAAACCAGCGATGGTCATTTATCGAGGACAATTCATTTACGAAGAATTAAGAAAAAATAAAATTGATATCGATGAAGTCCAACATTTACTTAGAATGAAAGAAGTATTTGCTATACAAGAAGTCGAATATGCCATTCTTGAGACAAATGGTGATCTATCTATTTTGAAAAAATCACCTTATTTAACACCGACTAGAAAAGACTTGGATATTTTACCGACAACTTCACAAATCGCAACAACTTTAATTTCTGATGGTGAGATCGTCTATGACAATTTAGCTGAAGTTGATGTAACAGAGGAATGGCTGTTGGATGAGTTGTTAAAGCAAAACTTCACTTCCGAAAAGGAGGTTTTTTATGCGGAATACTTAGTGAATAAACCTCTGTTTGTGTTGCCTTATGTGAAAATTAAAGAAAAGGATTGGCAGAAAAAAATGGAGAAATAAGATGGCGAAATGAAGTCATGGCTCGTTGTTTGCCCACACAAAAAGAATATAGAGACATAATCTATTAGAGACTGAAGAGGTCAAATCTTTATGAAAAGGGGAATGTGAAAATGAGTTGTGGAAGCAAACACCATACGGGCAATTGTGTATGTGATATTTTAAAGGAAATTGCCGGTGCCCAACAAGACATCGTTGAAAATTGCTGTGATGTTAGCTGTGAAAAATCAATTAGTGATTTACTCGGGGAAACTGAGGTAAGTAATGGCTACGATACAGTACCTTTCATATTATATTGTAAAGATGGTTGTAAACCATTTAAAGGATATGGATCTCATCCAAGAAATATTGGTGACATGGTTGGTAGCTATTACTTCAGAGTTAAAAAAGTTGATAAAAATTGCTGTGCTGTCATTGAAATTTTAAGAGATCGTTCAGATGATCAAGCTAATCCAGTGAACCCTGTTGAGCAACGTACAGGGCGCTTAAGAGCAACTGGTATTTGTATAACGGTTGATTTAAATTGCTTCTGTCACATTACATGCTTACCAGCCATTCGTGCTTTTGGTCGTCCTAGTAATGAATCAAGATAACAATTGATAAACTAGGATAAAACGGTCAGCCATAACAAATGTCAACTTTAAATCAAGCAAATTTTCATTTAAAAGACCGATTTTATCCTAGATTTTTTTAAAACCCTACTAAACGGATATCTTCAATCGTTTGGTGGGGGATTTTTTTTACTGCCCGAGAACGATTTAATCTTAAATAAACGATATCATTCGTGAATTTGGTAATTTTTCCATAGTAACGGCCATCTGATGTATTTATTTGACAAGTGAAGGTTGGAATGAACTGTGGTCGTTTGAGTAAGTAATTTATTTTTCCTGTAATGGATTCTTCAGCAAAGCTTTTATTTTCTAATGTATCATCTTGATCTTCTAACACAGTTTCCTCGGTGAACAATTGTTGCATATACGGCCGCTCAATGTAGCGTTGTTGCTTGCGTTTAGGGTAAGTTTTTGGACGAGATTCATGACTCGCAATCTCTGCATGATCTGTTTGGAAATAATCTTGCATCGTTGGCTTCGGGTCACTGATCGTCGGTTGCTCGATATAAACTAACGGCTTATGAACATAATCTTTACGGTCCATTTAACAAGCGCTCCTTTTTGTTCGTAGCATCACACCATTATATGACAAACGTCCAAATTATGTTCACATGATTGAATGGACTTATTTAAAATCATTAAAAAAGTAGCCATCTGTTGTATTCATTTGATTGTTCTTATAAATTTACCGATGAACTTAAGAATATTCACCCATGTCTGACGGTAAGTTCGCTTGGAATGTCATTGGCATTTTTGTTATCGGATGAACAAAATTTAATTGATGACAATGGAGTGCTTGGCGATTAATTTGTTCGGACTCCTCCCCATAAAGCCCATCACCAATGATCGGATGACCTAAGTGTGCAAAATGTACTCTGATTTGGTGAGTTCGTCCGGTTTCAAGTTCAATCGTCACGACCGTAAAATTTTTACCGATTGCTTGTACTTCATAATTTGTCACCGCTCGTTTTCCTGTTTCAGTTACCGTTCGTTTAATGATTGAACCACTTTGACGTCCAATAGGATATGTCATTGTTCCTTTATGATCAGTAAGAACTCCTTGGACGATCGCCGTATATTTTCGTTGGATTTGTTTCTTATCGATCATTTGTGCCAAACGTGAGTGACTATAATGGTGTTTAGCAATGATCATTAAGCCCGACGTATTGCGATCAAGACGTGTTACAATATGCACCGTATAAGGTAAATTTTTTGTTTGATAATATCCTAAAACTCCATTGGCAATTGTTCCATTCGCATCGGTAAAAGAAGGCAATACAGCTATATGTGGCGCTTTATTAATGACGAGCAAATGTTGATCTTCATAAACAATATTTAATGGGATTTGTTCGGCGATTAGTCGTTCACCAATTGATTCTTTCGGAAATTTGACGGTTAGTAAATCGTTCGTTTGCAACCGATCATTAATCAGTTTATTTTCATTATTCACTCGAATATTATTTTTATCACGTGTTAAACGAGTCATGAGTCGCCCGGAAAATTTATGTTTCCTTTGTAAATATTGTTTAATCGTCATGCCTGCTTCTTCTGCGCTAATCGTAAATTGTATCATGGTGAAGTCACCTAACTTAATAAAACTTTTCCAATGTAGCTGAATCACTTTCAGCAATAAATGAATCTCTCACCCGGTCCCAAAATGGAAATGGTCGAAATCGGGCAAAGCGAATTTTTTCTTCAGCAACCCGGCATTGAATCGAGCTGACATCTGTGTATGTATCCGTAAAATGATCAATCGTCACGAGAAAGCTACGATCAACAATTGGTTTTAATAAACACGTATGATGTTTTGGTAAAATTAATGGGGAGCCAATCGTTCGAAACACCCGGTTATTAATCGAGGCCATTTCTGTCATTTGAATCGCTTCAATTGACGGATGTAATATCGCTCCGCCTAACGCTTTATTATAAGCTGTGCTTCCTGATGGCGTTGAAATACATAACCCATCCCCACGAAACGTTTCAAAGTGTTCCCCACGGATTTCAACTTCAAAAACGACAGACCCTTCTGTTGTTTTGATCGTCGCTTCATTAAGTGCTAGAAAACGATTTTCTTTTCCGCCTGCTTTATTACGGATAATAACTTCTAAAAGTGGATATTCAACAATTTGAAAGGGTGTTTTCGCTATCTCAATGATCAGTTTTTCAACTTCATTTGGTACCCAATCCGCATAAAACCCGAGATGTCCCGTATGTATACCGATAAATGCGGTTGTTTTTAAGCGATCAACATAGCGATGGAAAGCATCTAAAAAGGTCCCATCGCCCCCAACAGTTATGACAAGATCAGGCTTCTCTTCATCATATGTTAAGTCAAAATTAATTAAATATTGATAAATGGTTGATTTTAATTGATTCGACCGTTGATCACCCCGTGATACAATGGAAAACTTCATATTTTTTCACTCCTTACTTTTTATCGTTAATAACGATGAAATATTCGTTGTGCTTCTTGGACTTCATGCTTAATTTTTGACATTTCTTCATCTAATTGAAAGGCTGCTTCGGCTGCTTTTTTTAAACGTCTTTTAACATCATCCGGTATTTTCCCTTTATACTTATAATTGAGTGAGTGTTCATTCGTCGCCCAAAAATTCATTGCTAAGGTTCGAATTTGAATTTCAGCGAGGACATTTTTTCGTCCATGAATTGTTTCTACTGGATACTCAATAATCATATGATAAGATCGATAACCACTTGCTTTGTTTTTAGCAATATAATCTTTTTCCTCTACAATCGTTAAGTCACTTCTCGTACGAATAACATTAACAACTTTGTATATATCTTCTACAAATTGACAAACAATTCGCAAACCAGCAATATCTTGCAGATGTTGGTCAACCGCTTCAAAAGGAATATTTTTACGATTCGCTTTTTCGATAATACTTAAAATGGGTTTTACTCGTCCTGTGACGAATTCAATCGGTGAATAACTTGACTCTTTTTTAAATTGTAATTGAATACCTTTTAACTTCACCTTTAATTCTGCAACAACTTGTCCA
>DATGTA010000128.1:0-4130 GCA_035302085.1 Bacillota bacterium | reverse complement strand
AGAGTTTACGGCCATTCAAGATGTTTTTTACGATAATGAAACAGGCCAAGAAATTAAGCCAACAGAAAAAATGTTAAAAATCCAAGATGAGGTTTTACATGAACTTGAGTTATCAGATAAAGTGCTCCAAGGTGATCTATTACGATATTATAAACCAACAGAAGATTGGGAGCGAGTAGATCCTAAGGAATACTTTTACGGCAATTAAAAAATAAATCATTAAAAAAGTGGCTCTTATCGTATTAAAAGATAAGGGCCACTTTTAGTTTAGGCAGAAAAGTTTTGTTTTTTAGCAAGTTGTTGGATTTTTGGCATCATATTAATATCAATATTTCCACCACTAACGATAATGCCACAATGACGCGATTTAATTTGATCATGGAATTTAAAGAGAGCGGCTAATGAGGCAGCACCTGCTCCTTCCATAAGCATTTTATTTCGCTCAAGCATGTATAAAATAGCTGCAGCAATTTCTGTATCAGAGACCGTAACAATCTCATCAACATATTCATTAACAATCTCAGATGTTAGTTTACCAGGTTCTTTCACATTAATTCCTTCAGCAATCGTATTAAACGTCAATGAACGATTAGAGCGGTTATGAAGCTCATTGTACATACTACACGCATCACTCGCTTCAACACCGATAATTTTAATATTACGATTAATATGTTTCGCTGCAACCGCTACACCACTAATAAGCCCGCCACCACCTATCGGGACAATAATCGTATCGATACGATCCTCCTGCTGTAAAATTTCTAAAGCAACTGTCCCTTGACCAGCCATTAAATCATAATCATCAAATGGATGAACATAAATAGCACCGGTCTTTAATTGATGTTTCTTTGACGCTTCAAATGCTTCTTGAAATGTTTCACCTGTTAAAATGACATCTGCCCCATAATTTTTCGTTGCCTCTACTTTTGCTTGTGGGGTACTTTCTGGCATAAAAACAGTTGCATTCGCTTGTAAACGTGTTGCAGCATAGGCAACCCCTTGCGCATGATTTCCAGCAGATGCGGTAATAACACCACGTGCAAGAGAATCGTTGGTCATTTGCATCAGTTTATACGTTGCTCCGCGAAATTTAAATGCGCCCGTTTTCTGTTGATTCTCCATTTTAAAATACACTTGTTTGTTGACAAGTTTATTCGTCGTCGTTGATGTAATTAATGGAGTCCGATGAACGAACGGAAGTAAGCGTTCATAAGCTTTGTGCACATGTTCTCCTGTTAAGCAATTCCCAATTGCTCCACTCTCCTTTTTATCTTGCAAATAATAATTACCTGTTTTCATACATACTAATCTTTTCTTCATGTTGCAAAGTCAATGCAATATCATCCCAGCCATTGATCAGTTTTTCTTTATGGTACTCTGGAATATTAAAGTGAATTTCCTGACCGGATTCATCACGAATTATCTGTTCTTTTAAGTTCATGGCTAACGTCAGCTTATCATTTAATGCCTGTTCCATCCACTCATTTACTTGATCTTTGTCAATAACAATCGGCACAAGTCCATTCTTTAATGAGTTATTGTAAAAGATATCGGCAAAGCTCGGGGCGATAATGACACGAAAACCATAGTCTTTTAAAGCCCATGGGGCGTGTTCTCGTGAAGAGCCACAGCCAAAGTTTTCTTGACTTAATAAAATCGTTGAATCGACATACTTTGAATCATTGAGTAAAAAGTCATCACGCTTGTTCCCATCATCATCAAAGCGCCAATGGAAAAAGAGAAATTGACCGTATCCTGTACGTTCAATACGTGTTAAAAATTGCTTAGGAATAATTTGATCTGTGTCAACGTTGGCTCTGTTCAGCGGAAAAACTTTACCTGTATGACTTTCAATTGGTTCCAAAATATTTACCTCCCTTTAAACGACAACTTCATGTTGGCGTACATCAACAAAATGGCCATTAATCGCTGCTGCTGCTGCCATTTCCGGGCTCACTAAATGTGTCCGTGCACCATTACCTTGACGACCTTCAAAGTTTCTATTCGATGTTGAGGCACAACGTCCCCCTGGTGGTACGACATCATCATTCATCGCTAAGCACATACTACAGCCAGCATCACGCCATTCAAATCCTGCTTCTTTAAAAATCACGTCAAGCCCTTCTTTTTCTGCTTGTAATTTAACGGAAAAAGAACCCGGAACGACAATTGCCCGAACATTTGGATGAACTTTTTCTCCTTTGACAATAGCGGCTGCTTTTCGTAAATCAGAATACCGTGAATTCGTGCATGAGCCAATAAAAACATGGTCGATTTCAATGGAAGTGATCGGTTGACTTTCTTCAAGCCCCATGTAATAAAGCGCACGCTCAACATCTTCTTTATTATCGACTTCTGCAAGTGATGGTGTTGTGCTATTGACGGGAACACACATCCCAGGATTTGTTCCCCAAGTAACTTGTGGTTCAACTTCAGTTGCATCAATTGTTAGCGTATGATCATAAACAGCACCTTCATCCGTTGCTAACGCTAACCATTGTTCAGCAAGTTCATCGAAAGCTTCACCTTCAGGCACATTTCGTCGCCCACGTAAATATTCAACCGTTGTTTCGTCTGGACTAATTAAGCCAGCACGAGCCCCTGCCTCAATGGACATATTACAGACCGTCATTCGCTCTTCCATCGATAAATTACGAATCGCTTCACCGGTATATTCAATGACATAACCTGTTCCAACTCGAACACCGAATTTAGCAATGATCGCCAAAATTAAATCTTTTGCCGTCACACCTGTCCCTAATTCACCTTCAACGTGAATATTTAATGTTTTTGGTCGCTCTTGCCATAACGTCTGAGTGGCAAAAACATGTTCAACTTCACTCGTACCAATTCCAAAGGCAAGCGCCCCAAAAGCGCCGTGAGTTGATGTGTGACTATCACCACAGACAATCGTTTTTCCTGGATGTGTTAAACCAAGTTCTGGTCCAATCACATGGACAATTCCTTGATCTGGATGATACATATCTGCTAATGGAATACCGTATGTTTCACAGTTTTTTTCGAGTGCTTCCATTTGCTTCCGTGCAACATCATCTTTAATAATATCGCGATTTTTGGTTGGGATAATATGATCAACGGTGGCAAATGTTAAATCTGGTCGACGAACGGTACGATTGTTTATTCTCAAGCCTTCAAAAGCTTGTGGTGAAGTAACTTCATGAATTAAATGTAAATCAATATAAATTAAATCTGGTTTCCCTGCCTCTGAGTGAACGACATGGTTATCCCAAATTTTTTCAATAATCGTTTGTTTCTTCCCCATTTTAACAAAACACCCCCATAATTATTTTATGAATATGTGTCTAAAATGCTGTCACTCACACTTTTATTCGCTATTTTTTCAACGATTAATCGAGTCATTTGTTCAGTGCTAACTTCTGTGCCATTAACAATGTGTAAATCAGCTGTATGATAGCCTTCTGCTAAACATTCATTCACAGCTTTTTCAATTACTTCTGCTTCATCATTTAGTTGAAAAGAATGTCTTAACATCATCGCTACCGTTAATATCATTCCGAGCGGATTAGCGATTCCTTGACCCGCAATATCTGGCGCAGAGCCGTGTACAGGTTCATACAACCCCACACCATCCATACTTAAACTTGCTGATGGTAGCATCCCGAGTGAACCTGTTAAAACAGATGCTTCATCACTTAAAATATCCCCAAACATATTTTCTGTCACAATGACATCAAATCGATTAGGATTTGTAATAAGTTGCATAGCTGCCGCATCAACAAGGACGTGTTCAACCGTCACTTCAGGATACTTCTCACTCATTTCATCGACTACTTCACGCCAAAGTCGACTCGTTTCTAAAACATTTGCCTTATCAACGGATGTTAAATGTTTATTTCTTTGCATGGCACTTTGAAAACTCGTCTCGACAATTCTCTCAATTTCTTTACGGTGATAATATAACGTATCAATAGCAACGTGACCATCTTCTCGACGTTCACGTGGTTCACCGAAATAAAGACCACTCATCAATTCACGAACAATTAAAATATCGCTTCCTTTGATAACATCTTCCTTTAAAGGTGATGCATGTAAAAGTGCTGGAAAACTTTGAACAGGTCGTAAATTAGCATATAAATTTAAGGCTTTAC
>DATGTA010000127.1:0-7352 GCA_035302085.1 Bacillota bacterium | reverse complement strand
ATCCATTACATGTAACAACGCTTGAAAATGAACTAACGTTTATCGGTTTATATGGAATGATTGACCCCCCAAGAGCTGAAGTGAAGGAAGCGATTGCTGAATGTCAACAAGCGGGCATTCAAACAGTAATGATTACTGGCGACCATAAGAAAACGGCAGAAGCAATTGCCAAACAAATTAATTTATTGCAACCAAATCATTTAGTCGTTGATGGCGATTGGTTAGATAAAACACCTATGGATCAGTTAGTACATATTATTGAAGATATTGCTGTATTTGCTCGGGTTACACCTGAACATAAGCTGAAAATTGTCCAAGCCTTTCAAGAAAATGGTCATGTTGTTGCGATGACAGGAGATGGCGTGAATGACGCTCCGGCCATTAAAAAAAGTGACATTGGCATTAGTATGGGCCTGAGTGGCACAGATGTGACAAAAGAAGCGGCCTCTCTTGTTTTAATGGATGATAATTTTAGTACGATTAAATCTGCCATTAAAGAAGGGCGAATTATTTATGATAATATTCGCAAATTTATTCGTTATTTACTCGCATCAAATGTTGGCGAAATTTTAGTTGTCTTACTTGCGATGCTACTTGGTTATCCATTACCTTTAGTGCCTGTACAAATTTTATGGGTAAATTTAGTGACAGATGGCCTTCCCGCATTAGCACTAGGTGTTGATCAAGCAGAAGAAGATGTTATGAAGCGCAAACCACGCCACCCAAAAGAAGGTATATTTGCCCGAAGATTAGGCTATAAAATCATTAGTCGAGGCTTTTTAATAGGGCTTGTTTCGTTGTTTGCTTTTTTGATTGCTTTTCAAAACAACATTGAACAACTGACATATGCACGAACGATGGCTTTTGCAACATTAGTCATTGCCCAACTTATCCATGTATATGACTGTCGAAATGAGCATTCAATTTTTGACCGTCATCCGTTTAAAAATAAATATTTAAATATTGCTGTATTGTCATCGACCATTTTATTACTATGTGTTATCTATATTGAACCATTACAGCCGATTTTTCATACGACACATTTAAAAATGATTGATTGGTTATTCATCGTTTCCCTAAGTTTATTTCCTAGCGTCTTTTTCGGTTTCAAACGAACGAATAAATGAGATAACGTCCGATTGATGGAAAGATTAATTGATTATGTGTATAATAGTAAGAATAACTCGTTCATATGCCGTTTTATGAATCAATGACACGTTATCTAGCATTTTTTCATGAAACATCGTATGATAATAACAGAAAATACATCTCATACCATACTTACTAGTCTTTCATACATACAACGCAATTTATTCAAAGAAGACGCTAAAGAAAGTTAGGTGAAACTCTTGGGTTTACAATTAATTAATATAGGTTTTGGTAATGTCGTATCCGCCAGTCGTGTCATATCTATCGTTTCTCCGGAATCAGCACCCGTTAAACGAATTGTTTCCGTTGCACGGAAGAATAATAAACTTGTTGATGCAACTTACGGAAGACGAACACGAGCGGTCATTATTACTGATAGTGATCACGTTGTTCTCTCTGCTGTCCAACCTGAAACCGTCGGACAACGTGTCATAAGTCATGATGAATTAACTGATGAGTCATAGGAGGGGACATTTTGCATAAGCATAACAAAGGAATTTTATTCGTCTTATCAGGTCCATCAGGTGTTGGAAAAGGGACCGTTAGAAAACGTTTGTTTGAACAGACATCCGATTTAAAATATTCCATTTCTGCTACAACTCGTCCAAAGCGTCCCGGCGAAAAAGAAGGTGTTGATTATTTTTACAAGTCAAAAGAAGCTTTTGAACAGTTAATTGAACAAAATAAATTACTTGAATATGCTCAATACGTTGATAATTATTATGGAACACCCCGTGAGTATGTTGAAAAAATGTTAAATAAAGGTTATGATGTGTTTTTAGAAATTGAAGTTCAGGGGGCTTTACAAGTGAGAAAAAGTTTTTCAGAAGGTGTCTTCATATTTCTTTATCCCCCAAGTTTTGCCCATTTAAAAGAGCGGATTACTAAACGTGGCACAGAATCAGAAGACCTTGTAAAATATCGTATGGATAAAGCGGCTAAAGAAATGACGATGATGAATCATTATGATTATATCGTTATTAATGATCATGTCGGAAGAGCTGTCAATGATATTCAAGCGATTATTCAAAGTGAGCATTGTCGTCAAGAAAGACTTGCAGAACATTTATTGAAGAATCTGGAGGATGATAAACATGTTAGAACCATCAATTGATTCATTGCAAGGCAAAATCAATTGATGGTTCTAACATGTTTATCATCAATTGATTCATTGCAAGGCAAAATCGATTCCAAATATTCATTAGTGTCCATTGCAGCTAAACGAGCAAGAGACTTAAAAGAATTAAACAATCCAGTCCTTGAGGAACCGAAATCAAAAACGTTAGTTGGGATCGCATTAGAAGAAATTGATGCCAAAAAATTAATGATCGATCATGATGCGGAATCGACGGCATAAATTTCTGTCTCATAATAGATGTTTGCCATTTAAGTGATGAACGGTTATTGAATAACTCATTTCATGCCAATTATTTTTAAATAAAATCGTTGAAAACAAAGCAAATATTGTGTGAATGATAAAAGAATCATTTTTTCTTAAGGCATTCCGTAATATTTTGCTTTAACATTCAACGGTTTTTTCATTTGTGAATTATCATTTTTAGTGTAAACTTGAAGTTAACTTAATTTGTCGAAGGAGTATTCCTATGTTAACAAATAAAAACATTGTCGTTGGTGTGACAGGTGGCATTGCTGCGTATAAAGCATGTACGCTTGTTAGTCGTTTAACACAAAGCGGTGCAAATGTTAAAGTGATCATGACAAAAAACGCAACAAAACTTATCGCCCCATTGACCTTTCAAGCGCTATCTCGAAATGAAGTGTTCACAGATACGTTTATAGAAAATGATCCCGAAAAAATTGCCCATATTCATTTAGCTGATTGGGCAGATTTGTTCATCATTGCACCAGCAACAGCGAATATCATTGCGAAAATGGCCCATGGAATCGCTGATGATATGTTATCGACAACGATTCTGGCAACAACTGCAAATGTTTATGTTGCACCAGCAATGAATGTCGATATGTACAAACACCCTGCTGTTATTCAAAATATGCAACAACTTACTGAATGGGATTATCATTTTATTGAGCCAGGGGATGGTTATTTAGCGTGCGGTTATGTTGGTATAGGCCGTTTAGAAGAACCAGAACAAATGATTCAAGTCATTGAAAATCATCAAGCAAAAAAGTCGTTATTACAAGGAAAAAAAGTACTTGTTTCTGCAGGTCCTACACGTGAATCACTAGATCCCGTACGTTTCTTCTCTAATCACTCAAGTGGAAAAATGGGTTTCGCCTTAGCAGAAGCTGCAGCCCAACTTGGTGCTGAAGTCACATTAGTGACAGGACCCGTCCATTTGGAAGCAAAACACCCGAATATCGAACGAATAAATATCGTTTCAGCACAAAATATGTACGATGTGATGCATGAACATTTTCCAAATCAAGATATAGTTATTAAAGCTGCTGCTGTTGCTGATTATCGCCCCAAACAAACATATGACGAAAAAATGAAAAAACAACCAGGGGATATGCAAATAGAATTTGCGCGTACGAAAGATATTTTACAATCATTAGGTGAGCGAAAGACTCATCAGTTTCTCGTCGGTTTTGCAGCTGAAACATCGGATCACTTAAGACGTGGCGCCGAAAAATTAAACAGGAAAAATTTAGATGCGATCGTCATCAATAATATCGCACAATCTGGGGCAGGATTTGCCGAAGATACAAATATTGTGACATATTTGAATAAACATCAAGAACAGACCCATTTACCGCTCGCATTAAAGGAATCGATTGCCAAAGAAGTTATTGAGCTAATGATTAAAGATATGAAGGATGAATAAGATTGAAAATTGCCCGTGTCATCGTCGATGTTCCATCAGCAGCTACTGATCAATCGTATGATTATAAAATTCCGGAAAAATTTAAAGCGATTATCAAACCTGGTATGCGTGTGATCATCCCTTTTGGTCCCCGGAAAATTACGGGATTTGTTGTAGCCCTGACCAATCAAGCTTCCGTAATGAAACTAAGGGAAATTGTCGGTATTGTTGATATGACACCAGTATTAACCGAAGAACTTATTATACTTGGGAAGTGGCTTGTCAATGAAACATTATGTTTACACGTAGCAGCCTATCAGGCGATGTTACCACAGTTATTAAAAATGACGTATGACAAAGAACTTGTGCGATGCGATCAAACGATCCCTTTACCAAATGATTTAGCAAATCTATTTGAACAAAGGAAAGCTGTTTCTTTTCAAGAAATTGAAGCAGAGAATATTAGTTATTCACAAATTCAGCAAGCAATAACAAAACATGCGGTGAAAATAAATTATATTGTTCAATCGCGGAAGACAAAAAAGTTTGTCACTTATATCAAACCATTATTTTCCAAGGCAAATATTGCTGAAGCGATTGCAAAATTATCTAAACGAGCGAGACGACAACGGGAAATCGTTAAATTTTTACAAGATTATCCAGAAGGTATCGAGCAAACGGAGCTTATTGATACATTAGGTGTGAGTCGTCAATCGATTCAAGCACTAAAAGATAAACGTTTGATTGAAATGATAGAAAAAGAAGTTTATCGTTCACCATATGATATTCGAGATTTTAAACAGACAAAACCGCTACGTTTAACTCATGAACAACAAACAGCAATTAAACCGATCAACCGCGCAATTCATGCAAACAAACATGATGTGTTTTTACTACATGGGGTGACTGGAAGTGGCAAAACAGAAATTTATTTACAAGCGATCGCCCAAGTTTTAGAAAAGGGCAAAGAAGCAATCGTCTTAGTGCCAGAAATTGCTTTAACCCCACAAATGGTCAAGCGGTTTAAAGGACGATTTGGTGAACAAGTCGCTGTCTTACATAGTGCGTTATCAGCTGGTGAAAAGTATGATGAATGGCGTAAAATTCAGCGGCAAGAAGTAAAAGTTGTTGTAGGGGCCCGATCAGCAATTTTTGCCCCATTTACAAACTTAGGAATTATTATTATCGATGAAGAACATGAGTATACGTACAAACAAGAAGAACAACCACGTTATCATGCACGTGATGTCGCCATTTGGCGGGGGAAATATCATAACTGTCCAGTTGTTCTTGGGAGTGCAACACCTGCCCTTGAATCATATGCACGAGCCCAAAAAAATGTCTACCAATTACTGACATTAACAAAACGAACAAATAAACAGCCAATGCCCCAAGTGAATATTGTCGATATGCGTCAAGAAATACATCGGGGAAATCGAACAATGTTTTCTCAGCAGTTAACAGATGCGATCTATGATCGAATCGAAAAAAATGAACAAATCGTTTTATTTTTAAATCGGCGTGGTTATTCAACATTTATTATGTGCCGGGATTGTGGACATGTGAATGAATGCCCCCATTGTGATATTGCTCTAACGTATCATAAAGGATCTAAACAGTTAAAATGTCATTACTGTAATTATATAGAACATGTTCCGAACATTTGCCCAATGTGTGAAAGTGAACTTATTCGTTACTTTGGTACAGGGACAGAAAAGGTAGAAGAAGCGCTTAAACAACATATTCCCGAAGTTTCAATTTTACGTATGGATGTTGATACGACTCGGCGAAAAGGGGCCCATGAACGAATTTTAAATAAATTTTCTAACAAGAAAGCAGATATTTTACTAGGGACACAAATGATTGCTAAAGGACTCGATTTTAAAAATGTGACACTTGTAGGTGTACTCATTGCCGATTCTCTATTACATTTACCGGATTTTCGCTCGGCAGAAAAAACATTTCAACTATTAACGCAAGTAAGTGGTCGGGCTGGGCGACATACGTTACCAGGTGAAGTCATTGTCCAAACATATACACCAGACCATTACAGTATAAAACGAGCGAGTGAATACAACTTCTTAACGTTTTATGAAACAGAAATGACTTACCGACGAACGTTTCAATATCCACCATACGTTTATTTAGTTCTAATAACGGTAACCCATCCAAATGTCCAACAAGCGGTATTCATTACACAAAAAATTGTTCAACAATTAGTTAACGATGTTAGTCAACAAACAACGATTTTAGGACCATCACCATCACCGATTACCCGGATTAAAAATAGATATCGTTACCAATGCATGATAAAATACAAGCGTGAGCCAAATTTAGGCAATATAATTACAAAAGCCATTGAACCTTATCAAGAAGTTGTCAACAAAGAAAATGGGACAATTGTTGTTGACATGCAACCTTATCAATTAATGTAAGAAAGAGTGGTCATCCGATGAAAAAGATCGTTTTTATGGGAACACCAGACTTTTCTGTATCTGTATTAGAGCAATTAATTAAATCTCCTTATGAAATTGTATTAGTCGTCACTCAACCTGATCGTCCGGTTGGTCGTAAGCGCACCTTAACACCTCCACCAGTGAAGAAGCTAGCTCAAAAACATCATATACCTGTTTATCAACCTGAGAATATTCGCACTCAATATGAGCAAATTTTGGCCTATGAACCAGACCTCATTGTGACAGCGGCTTATGGACAAATTTTACCTATTGAATTATTAGAGGCACCGCCATACAAATGTATTAATGTCCATGCTTCGTTATTGCCGAAATTACGAGGGGGAGCCCCGATTCATTATGCGATTTTAGAAGGTGAATCTGAAACAGGGATTACAATTATGTATATGGTTGAACAATTAGATGCGGGGGATATTATTTCTCAAGAAAAAATAGTCATTACTGAATCAGATGATGTTGGTACGTTGCACGATAAACTTGCCGAACTTGGTAGCCATTTATTAATCGATACATTACCTGATATTTTTTCACGGTCGATTCAACCTGTTAAACAAGATGAACAATTAGCAACATATGCCCCTAATATTACGCGCGAATTGGAAAAAATTAATTGGCAAGATTCGCAGGAAAACGTTTACAACCATATTCGTGGATTACGTCCATGGCCAGTAGCATATACGACATTAGACGGCGAACAGATGAGCGTATGGTCAGGAGAAAAAGATAACACGACTTATCAGGCATCACCAGGTGAAATTGTCCAAATAACTGAAGATGCGATCATCGTCGCTTGTGGAGATCAGAAAGGAATTCGTTTAACAGAAATTCAACCAGCAGGTAAGCGACGTATGGCCGTTACAAATTATTTACATGGAGCAAAAGAACAGGTGAAAAAAGGAATTATTTTAGGAAACTAAGTTGACTAAAAATAAATTATTAATAA
>DATGTA010000126.1:0-4348 GCA_035302085.1 Bacillota bacterium | reverse complement strand
GGATGACTTTTTCAATTTCTTTTATTCGCTTTTTATTTGGTTTGAACAATTTTGTCCCAAGCAAAGCCCATAATAAATAATGATGCCAATCGGTCTGTTGACTGAGTTTTTCTTTTATATATGTCCAAAGGAGACGAGGTGTTGAAGGGTTTGCTTGAAAAGCTAATGTTTCAATCGCTTGACTGCCATCAATTGACATGATCTCTTGCCACAGTTCGGCAGAATTTTCAAAATAAGGTGGAACTATTCGTTCAACTGAGTGATGTTCATGCAAAAAGTTTGCTACTTGATCAAGTAAATTTTTGGTTACTTCATCAAGTGGGTATGATACATTTGTCGGTAAAACATTAATTTTTATATTCGTTAAATCAGTAGGTTTAATCGTTGTTTGCGTCATAATTTCATACAACAATTTCATATCACGTACAGACTTTCCCATCGGGCCAAAAGATTCCATTCTTTGCTGGAGTGCTATTGTTGATGCTGGTAAATGACCATCGCTTATTAACGTATATTTACCAGATTTAAAACCAATAACCCCATTAAAATGACTTGGTACTCGAATGGAACCACCGATATCAGAACCAACTCCAGCGGCAGCACCACCAACAGCGAGAATTGCTCCTTCACCACCTGTTGAACCACCGGCAGTTTTTGTGACATCCCATGGGTTATTCGTGCGACCGAATAATTTATTGGTACTTTCCTGAGCATAACAAAGGGTTGCTGTATTTGTTTTTCCGATAATTATTGCACCAGCGTCTTTTAGAGTTTTAATGATTGGGGCATCGTTCGTAGCTACCCGGTCTTTTAGCTGGATGAGTCCACCGGTTGTTTTCATTTGGGATACATCGAATGATTCTTTGACAGTTATTGGTACACCGTATAATGGGTAGTTTGTCAAATCAGGTGGAAAATTGTAATCTTTTTCTTCAGCTTCAGCTAAAGCACTGTCAAAACGTTTCGCAATTACCGCATTAATCGTTGGATTAGCTCGCTTAATTTGCTCAATGTATGTCGTAACAATTTGTTTAATGGATTGTTGACGACTACGAATTAACTGTGCTGTTTCGATCACATCTAAATTAAGTAAATTTGCCATTTTTATAGCTGAATCATTCGTTTTCATCACTTCATCCCTCCCTTAAATAAAATTCAGACAATTAAAATTATTTCCATGCCTAGTATACCACGTTGTGAAATATGAAAACAAATTTATGTCTAAAAGGCTGACAATATGGTATCATTGAGGTAGTTAGACATGGGGGTAGAGCACATGTATTTCGTTGATCGAAGTAAAATTAGAGAGACGGTTTCACATATTGATGATCTATTAAGTATTTATGAAGATATACGTGTTAAGACAGCCATTGGCCAATTAAGCTTAGAACGCTTAACCCACGTTCTTATTGAATCGATTATCGATGTTGGTAACATGATGATCGATGGTTTTATTATGCGTGATCCCGGAAGTTATCAAGATATTATTGATATATTAATTGATGAGAAAGTTATTCCTGCGGATGAGGAGACCGCATATAAAGAAATCATTCAATTACGAAAAATGCTTGTTGCCGATTATTTAAATGTTGATCATCAACAATTAGATGAGAAACTAACGTTACATTTGCAAATATACAAACAATTTAGTACACATATTTTAACTTATTTAGACAATGAGTTAGGTGTCGCTAATGCATTTTCGAATGAAAAATAGAGGTGATATATATGCAAAAAAGAGCCTCAACTAAAGAGAAGCTTTTAAATATATTAAAAAAAGATCATGAAAGTACCATTAAAGATATCATGGTCTATTTTTCGATTTCAGAAATTGCTGTCAGAAGACATCTTAATGAATTAGAAAGTCAGGACTTTGTGCAAAGAAAAAAAATCAAACAAGACATTGGTCGTCCTTATTATGTTTATTGTTTAACAGAAAAAGGTCATCAAACGTTTCCAAACCAGTTTGAGCAATTACCCTTAGAGATTTTACAAGATTTGGAAGACTCGCAAGGTAAACAAGTTGTTAATGATGTATTAAATCAGCGAATGTCTCGGGAAATTGAATCGTTTAATAAGAAATTAAAGGATAAAACATTTGATGAAAAAGTTGCAGCGTTGGCGACTATTCAAGATAATAAAGGTTATATGATTGAATATGAGAAAAATAAAGCTGGCGATTATGAAATTAAAAACTACAATTGCCCAATTATTAATATCGCTTCACAATATCGACAATTGTGTACGAATGAGAAAAAGACATTTTCGAAAGTTTTCCCAGGTAGTGAAGTGATCTCAAAAACATGTATTACTCGTGGCGATCATTATTGTCAATGGGTTATAACGAAACCAAAGCAACAGCAATAAACTAAATGGAGGATATAGATTCATTGAAACAGTATAAAGGGTATTTACTTGACCTAGATGGGACGATGTATCGGGGTCAAGAACCGATTAATTCAGCCGTAACATTCGTTCAAAAACTCGCACAAAACGAGATTCCATATATGTTTGTAACGAATAACTCATCACAAACACCAACAGAAGTTGTTCAAAAGTTAACATCAATGAATATTCCAGCGACCGCTGAACAAGTGATGACTTCAAGCATTGCAACCGCTAAATATATTTCTGATCTTGATGAGCATGCACGTTGTTATGTTATTGGTGAATCAGGGCTAACAACTGCTCTTGAAGCTGAAGGATTAACGATTACTCATAAAAACAGTGAGTATGTCGTCACAGGTATTGATCGAGACATCAACTACGAAAAACTAACAAAAGCATCTCTCCTTATCCGGGCGGGTGCAAATTTTATTTCGACAAACAGTGACAAGGCTATTCCTACCGAACGTGGACTTGTGCCGGGTAATGGTGCTTTAACATCAGTCGTCGCTGTTAGTACAGGTGTCAAACCAACATTTATCGGAAAACCTGAGAAAATTATTATGGACCAAGCCTTAAAACTATTAGGATTGGCAAAAAATGAAGTAATTATGGTCGGAGATAATTATGACACAGATATTATGGCAGGTATTCAAAGTAATATCGATACATTAATGGTGTTTACAGGTGTGACACCGATGTCAGCTTACGAATCATTAAAAATAAAACCGACATATGGCATCAAAAATTTGTCCGAATGGATAAACAATATTTAAGTCGTTTAAGTCCCCATTTAATGGATTAATGAATTAAAAAATAAGTTACAAATAACAAAAAAGACTCTTTGTATCGTCATGAAAACTTGACATACAAAAGGGTCTTTTATTTTATATAACGTTTTAAATTGTGAATCCCTATGACTAAATCTAAAGTTTGGAAAGTATCTTTAGATTTACTTTTTATTTAATCATCAATGATACTTTCATCATTATCAGCTTTTTGGTGGGCGAGACGGCTTGAGGCAGCTGCTGCAATGGCGCCAACGATATCATCTAAAAATGTATTGACTTTACCAGAGGATCGGTCGTCTAATTGTTTTAAAATACCCGGTTTTCGTTTATCGATATAACCGTAATTTGTAAAGCCGATTGAGCCATAAACATTTACAATAGCAAATGCAATTATTTCATCGATACCGTACAAACCTTCATCAGTTGCAATCGTTTGTTGCAAAGGTTCGGTTAATTTGTTTTGTTCTGCAAGCATATCCAATTGAACGCCTGTTAAAATAGCATATTGTACTTCACGCTTCGCTAATACTCGCTTCACATTATACAAACATTCATCCATCTCTAACTCTTCATGGTAAAGTGATTGTAGATAATAAACGAGTTCAGCAATATCTGGGATGGTTACCCCCCGTTTTTCTAAAAGGGCTATCGCCTTCTTTTCTAATTCACTTTGTGTCATCGTTTTTTTCATCATGATCACCTTTTCATAAAATTTTTGCTTCACCATTTGTATCGTTTATTCACGATTATGTATCGTATGTTTGTCACGTGTTGATTATGAGTTTCAGAGGTGATTTTACATTTAAATAAATCGCTAAGACAGTTAGATTACTTATGCTTATGAAATCACGAGCAGTTGCTAACCATTGATGAGGCAATTAATTGTTTCAAGAACAATTTATTCGGCAAATGCTTGTTTGAGTTTTGGATAATTAACGATCCATAAACCGGAATCATCTGTACTAATTAAATGATCTTTTCTAAGTAATGTTAACGTGCGGCTCACAGTCTCTCGACTTGACCCGATCATGTTCGCTAATTCTTGATTTGTAAAATGAATCGTAATTTTGTATTCTTCAGCATTTATTTTTTGACCGTATATTTTCGTTAAACGCATAAGTTGCATAATAATTTGTTCATGGACCGTAAATAGAAATTTTGCTTCTAGACGA
>DATGTA010000125.1:0-2400 GCA_035302085.1 Bacillota bacterium | reverse complement strand
CTTCACCTTTAAAAAGTGACCAATTAAGGGCAGCCGATGCATTGTTAAAATACTGTATGACGACAGCGATTAGACGTCCAGAATGGGAAATTGAAGCAGATAATGAAGTAAGTGAGGAATTATAAATGTACGTTTTTATTGTGAACGAGTTAGCCGGTGGGGGCAAAGGGCGACGTATCTATGAACAGCTTAGACAAACTGAATTGTTTCAATCATTAAATCGTACATGTCACTTCACGAAGGGTCCAGAAGATGCGACGAAAATCATGCAACAGATCGTTAAAGATTATGCGCAAATTAAAACAATCGTCGTTATCGGTGGTGATGGAACATTCCACGAAGTCATTAACGGCTTAGATGATCAACTGGTTCCAGTCTCTTTAATTCCGAGTGGTTCAGGTAATGATTTTTCCCGAGGATTTGGAATCTCAGGTCGCCCATTAACGGTTTTGGAAAAAATTGTCGCTGGAACTGATGAAAAACCTTACTATTTTGGGGAATATATAAAGGATGGGGCAAAGAAACGACAGTTCATTAATTGTATTGGTTTTGGCTTTGATGCTAAAGTTGTTAGTCGCACGAATAAGCCTAGGCTACGAAAAGTTTTAAATTATTTTCGCCTGGGACGATTACTATATGTCATTGCTTTACTCCAAGCCCTTATAAAATTTAAACCTTTTAATATTGATATTGAACTTGATGGTAAGAAAAAGACAATCATCAATTGTTGGATGGTTACCATTACAAATCACCCTTACTTTGGGGGCGGGATGAAAATTATTCCGGGGACAAAGATTGAACCGACTTATTTTCCTGTTTTAGTTGTCCATTCAATACCGAAATGGAAAGTGTTGTTACTTTTTATAACAGTTTTTACAGGTAAACATTTAAACCTTAAAGGCGTTGATTTGTATAAGCCGGTTGAAAATTTTTCCATGAAAACTGATCAGGAGCTTTTGATGCAAGTGGATGGGGAATTAAAAAGGTGTCAAAGTTGCCAGGTAAGTAAGCAAACTAAAGCAAATATAATCCAAGGAACGGGTATAACCGGTAAAAAAATTGTCAGTCAATCATAAAATTTAGCTATTTTAGTTGTTTTTTAGCTGAAATCATTTTATGATAAACATCCTAGTATTCATTTAAGAAAGTTGTGAAATTATGTTAGAAATTATCAAACAGGCGCTTGGAGAAGGGTGGGAATTTTCTTCTGCAGGCGGTATCACAGGAAATGCTTATATTGCGAAAAGAGCCGATGAGCGATTGTTTCTGAAAAGAAATACATCACCTTTTTTAGCCGTTTTATCAGCTGAAGGGATTGTGCCCCAGCTTATATGGACAAAGCGGCTTAAGAATGGCGATGTGATTACAGCGCAAAAATGGCTTGATGGCCGTGAACTTTACCCATCGGAAATGAAAGATGAACGGGTAGCTAAAAAATTGCGACAAATTCATGAATCTTCTGAATTACTTTATATGTTGATGCGTCTAGGTATCCAACCGATGAGCCCAGCAGATAAGTATGAAAATTTATATGAAAGTTTACATAAAAGAAATTTACCTATGGACTATCCATTAATTAATGAATCGTTAGTCACTTTAAAAAAACTACTCCCTGACGTTGAAGGGCATGAACAAGTCGTTTGTCATGCGGATATTAATCATAATAATTTAATGTATTCGGCCGATGATTCCTTATATATTGTTGATTGGGATCATGCAACGATTGCTGATCCGGCCAAGGATTTTGGGACAATTTTATATGAATATATTCCCGAAACCAATTGGACTGACTGGTTGCAACATTATGGCATTTCTAAGGATGAATCATTAATCAAGCGGGTTTATTGGTATTTACTTGAAAAATTCCTAACGGACATAATGTGGTATGTTGACCATCAACAATCTAATGCGACTAATGAATACTTAATGAATATCGAACAATTAAATACTCGCTTTTTGTCACAGGTCTAAGGAAGTTTCGTTAATAACTGTTTTCCAATGATCAATACTATCTTCATAATCACCAATTAGTTCGTTCATATTTTGGGCATGTTCCCCTTGAATGCCGTAATAATATATTTCGGGAAGTAAAGCGAGTAATTGTTCATTCGTTATTTGATTACTAGCAACGATCGATTTAACAATCCGTTTAATTTGTTGATATTCTTTAACGTTACCCGTTTGATATATAGTCTGTTCATCGAGTAAATCGTGGAGCAATGTTAATTGATTGTTTAATGATAAAGGCATACTTATCACCTCACGACTATCAGTTTATACAATCTTATAAAAAATATTCATTAATTTTATAATTAGCGTAGGGGGCTATCAAATGGAACAACTACAAGTCGGCCGAGCAACGTTAACGTGGCTAAAGGGTGGTGTGAATCATCTAGACGG
>DATGTA010000124.1:0-2897 GCA_035302085.1 Bacillota bacterium | reverse complement strand
GAAAATCGCACATCATATGATAAATCAAATTTATCAATCGCTTTCATAAGTCCAATACAACCAATTTGAAATAAATCATCAGGTTCATAACCACGATTCAGGAACCGTTGCACAACTGACCAGACGAGTCGAACATTTCGTTCAACGAGCATATCTCGAGCGGTCTTACTACCTTGTTGACTTTGTAAAATAAGTTTTTTTACTTGTTCATTCGTTAACTGCTTCTTTGAGCGTTTATTTTCAAGATGCACATCCATGAGACTCACGACTTAGAGACCGTTTTATGTTTTGCCAGTTGCTTAATCATCCGGACGGTCGTTCCTTTAGTTGGTTCTGAAATAATTTCCACATCATCCATAAAACTACTAATAATTGTAAATCCCATGCCAGATCGTTCCAATTCTGGCTTAGACGTATAAAGCGGTTCTTTCGCTTGTTCAATATTTTCTATGCCGACACCCTCATCTGTAATCGTCAGTTCAATTTCTGACTGATTATTGATAAGACATTGAACAGTTATAAAATGGTCAGGTTCATTATTGTATCCGTGAATAATCGAATTCGTCACAACTTCAGAAACAACTGTCTTAATTTCATTGAGCTCATCAATTGTTGGATCAAGTGGGGTAATAAATGCACTGACAGCCACCCGAGCAAACGCTTCATTGTCACTGATGCTAGAAAATTGTAAAAACATTTCATTCGTCATGATGCCACCCCCAAAGTATGAAGAGCTTGTTTTTCATTCTCTGCTAAACGGACTATTTTAAATAAACCGGATAGCTCAAAAAGTCGTTCAATAAATGGATTGACATGACAAACAAGCATTTCACCACCAAGCTGTAAAACTTCTTTATATCGACCAATTAAAACACCAAGCCCCGAACTATCCATAAACGTCAGATCTTGTAAATTAACGATAATATGTTTGATCCCTGTTGCATAAATTTTATGTGCCCATTCTTCTCGTAATTGTTCGGCTTCATGATGATCTAATTCACCGACTAACCGAACAATTAAAACGTTTTCGGTAACTTCATAAGAAACGATTAAACTCAACTCTTTTTGCCCCCTATCAAATTAATTTACGTCCACTCATTTCTTGATGACGTTATCAAATTCCTGCTATATGACAAAACTAGTGAAAATAAGCATTTTTAGTTAAATTTCGTCATGTTTTGAAACGTTCTTTTAAGTAAAGTCATATATGACGCTTGTTCGATTGACTCGGCTACCGTTAAAGGAACTTGAGCAATCATTTTTTCATCATCATTAATGGTTAATGTACCTAATGAATCCCCTCGTTTAATTGGTAAGTGAATCGGTTGATCATATGTGATCGATTGCGTGTATTGTTTCTCTTCGTCACCTTTTTTAGATAAAATACTAATCGAGTCTTGAGCAACAAGCTCTATCTGTTCTTGATCAGCTTTTAAATGATTAATGGTTGTCATCAATTCACCTTTTTGGACAACTTTCTTTGATGAAAAATGATTAAATGCATAATCTAATATATTAGCAATTTGCGCATTTCGTTTTTTAACGGTATCTGCACCCATAACAACCGCAACAACACGCATATCATCACGTAAAGCTGTTGCTGCTAAACAATATTTTGCTTCTTGTGTATATCCCGTCTTTAAACCATCAACCCCAGGGTAAAAACGAACGAGTTTGTTTGTATTGACGAGCCAAAATTCATTTTTAGTACCTTTTCTTAAATAATCTTCATAAATAGATGTATAGTCAGTAATGTTTTCATAGGCTAAAAGTTCTTTAGAGATGATTGCCATATCATGAGCGGAACTGTAATGATTGTCACTAGGTAATCCAGATGAATTAGCAAAATGAGTATTTTCTAAGTTTAATTGTTTTACCTTTTCATTCATCATTTGCACGAAAGCTTCTTCACTTCCAGCGATTCGTTCAGCTAAAGCGACGCTTGCATCATTCCCGGAAGCAATAGCGACTGCTTTGATTAAATCTTCGACAGACATTTCTTCATTCGTTTCTAAAAACACTTGTGAACCACCCATTGAAGAAGCACGTTCACTCACACGTATTTGTTCATCCAATGTTAGATCACCATTATCGAGTGCTTCCATTATGAGTAATAAAGTCATGATTTTTGTCATACTTGCCGGTGGTAATTTTTCATGTTCATTTTTGTTATAAAGAACTTGTCCCGTATCACGTTCTATTAAAATAGCTGATATGGCGTCAGGGGCTAAATTTAATGATTCGCTTTCCTCTGCACCATAGATTGTTGCGAATGGTATTGCCATAAATAAAACAATCATGGTAAATGGTATAAGGTATTTTTTCATAGTTTTCCCTCCAGACTTTCTATATGTTGTTAGTATGGACAAAGCACTTTCGTTTTATAACAACAAAAAAACCATTTTTCAGAACAAAAAAGCTGAAAAATGGTCATCGTTTAATGTTATTTAAAATGATTAAGTTAAATTAAGTAATAATATCATAAATTAAGGATTGTTTATAAGAAAGTTCATCCATTTGTTTCGTTAGTGTAATGGCATCTAAAAGTTTTTGTTGGATCGGTTCAATCATTGGATTATTGGCATAAATCGTTAATAGTGACTCACCCTTTGTCACATGATCACCGATTTTTTTATGAAGAACGATGCCAACGGATAAATCGATGATCGAATCAACGGTTTCTCTACCTGCTCCGAGCATCATCGCTGCGACCCCGATTTGTTCCGTATGAAAAGCTGTTAGATAACCTGTTTCTCGTGCGTATAGTTCATATGTATATTTTGCCTGTGGTAAGCGATCATAATCGTTAATGACTTGCTCATCGCCACCTTGGGCTTTAATCATTTTTCTAAAATAAGTGAGTGCTTTGCCTGATTGTAAGCTTTCTCGTAGCATTT
>DATGTA010000123.1:0-9180 GCA_035302085.1 Bacillota bacterium | reverse complement strand
CTGATTGAACGACTTCTAAACAAGCGTCGATTAATTTCTTTTCAATTGTCGGATCACCAATCGCAACTGATGATGTATGTTCATCGCCTTCATCGATCTCATCGGATGAAAACGTCGCTCCATGAATACCATCTTTTCCTGTATCTCGGCCGGCATAAATGACAACATTACCGATGCCTTCAGCGATCCCTCGTTGAATATGTTCTTGGTCAATTAATCCGATACACATCGCATTCACAAGGGGACTTTCATCGTAACTATCATCAAATTGAACTTCCCCGGCGATTGTTGGTACTTCTAAAGTGTTTCCGTAATGGGCCATCCCACGGATAACTTCTTTAAATAAATATTTGTTACGTTCTGATGTTAATTCTCCGAAGCGTAAAGAATTTAATAACGCGATTGGGCGAGCCCCCATTGAGAATACATCACGGACAATTCCGCCGACACCGGTTGCCGCTCCTTCAAACGGTTCAACAGCTGAAGGACTATTATGGCTTTCCATTTTAAAAACGACAGCCTGTCCATCACCAATATCTACGACACCTGCTCCTTCACCAGGCCCCATAATAACGTGTCGTCCTTCGGTTGGAAATTTACTTAAGAGTGGTTTTGATGTTTTATAACTGCAATGCTCTGACCACATAACGGAAAATATGCCTGTTTCTGTATAATTTGGATAGCGTCCTAATACATCTTTCGCCATTTGATATTCTTCATCACTTAATCCCATGTTTCGATAAAGTTTTTCTTGTTCAATTCGCTTTGGGTCAATATTATGAACCATAAAAATCCTCCTCATTGTCACACGTGTTAAAACTTATGCCTGTTAATCGTCTAAACCGATTCGTGCGAATATTTTATCAACATTTTTTAAATGATACGTTTCGTCAAAACAGTCTGTAATTTCATCTTGTGATAAATGCTTTGTAATAGTTGGATCATTTTCGACAAGTGTTTTGAACGATGTTTGCTTTTCCCAAGCCTCCATTGCTTTTGGTTGGACGAGATCATAAGCATCTTCTCTGACAACACCCGCTTCAATAAGTGCGAGTAAAACACGTTGTGAAAAAATGAGTCCATGTGTCACATGCATATTTTCTTTCATTCGTTCAGGGTAGACGGTTAAGTTTTTCATAATGTTTGTGAACCGATTTAACATGTAATTAAGTGCGATCGTTGCATCAGGTAAAATAATTCTTTCAGCAGATGAATGGGAAATATCACGTTCATGCCAAAGGGCAACATTATCATAAGCTGTCGACATATGGCCTCGAATGACTCGGGCCATTCCAGTCATATTTTCCGAGCCGATCGGATTTCGCTTATGAGGCATGGCTGATGAGCCCGTTTGACCTGCCGCAAAAAATTCTTCAACTTCACGAACTTCTGTTTTTTGTAAGCTACGAATTTCAACAGCCATTTTTTCAATCGATGTTGCGATTAATGCGAGTGTTCCGATATATGCTGCATGGCGGTCACGTTGTAAGGTCTGTGTAGAAACTGGTGCAGCTTTTAAGCCGAGATTTTCACAAACATATGCTTCAACATATGGATCGATATTGGCATAAGTTCCAACAGCTCCTGAAATTTTCCCATAGGCGACATGATCGGCCGCTAATTCAAAGCGCTCTAAATTTCGTTTCATTTCTTCATACCATAGCGCAACTTTTAAACCAAATGTCGTTGGCTCCGCATGAACACCATGTGTACGCCCCATCATCACTGTATGTTTATGTTCAATCGCCCGTTTCTTTAAAATATCGATAAATCGTTGTAAATCTTTTCGTAAAATATCGTTCGCCTGTTTCAATAAATAGGATAGTGCAGTATCAACAACGTCTGTTGATGTTAATCCATAATGTATCCATTTTCGTTCATCACCTAATGATTCAGAAACTGAACGAGTAAAAGCAACAACATCATGTCTTGTTTCTTGCTCAATTTCATAAATACGACCAATATCAAATGAAGCATTTTTTCGTATTTTTTTGACGTCTTCTTCAGGGACAATCCCTAACTCACTTAATGCTTCACAAGCGAGTATTTCAACTTCTAACCAAGCATCATATTTATTTTCTTCTGTCCAAATCGAGCCCATCTCTTCACGTGTATATCTTTCGATCATTGGTTGATTCGCTCCTCAAAATCTGTCGTTAATTGTCGTAAATCTTTTTTCTGTTCGTGAACAAATGTTACGTGACCCATTTTTCGTTTTTCTTTCGCTTCAGCCTTACCGTATAAATGAACATATGGTGCCCCGAGTGTTGGCATTATCGTTAATAATGGCTCTAAATGCTCACCTAAAACATTAATCATCTGTGCATTTTGCAATAACTTGATCGGCGCTAAAGGTAAATGACAAATTGCTCGAACGTGTTGGGCAAATTGATCAATTGAACATGCTTCAATCGTATAATGACCCGAATTATGGGGGCGTGGTGCCATTTCATTCACATAAATATTTTCCCCTGCCACGAACATTTCAATCGCAAACGTTCCAACAACTTCCATACCATGTGCAATTTTCTTCGCTATGTCTAATGCTTGCTTTTCAACCGTTTCAGAAATGTTTGCGGGTACTGTCGTTTTATAAAGAATATGGTCACGATGTTCATTTTCCGCAATCGGGAAACATTCAATCTCACCTGCCAATGTACGTGTTAATACGACAGATACTTCCCGATCAAAGGTAATCCATTGCTCGGCAATACATGGTGAATTTTCTTGAACAAAAGTTATGGCCTCATCTCGCTGGGCAACGGAATCTATTTTTAGCTGACCTTTTCCATCGTAACCCCCACGTGTTGTCTTAATAACAACTGGATAGTCAAGCTCGTTTAACGCATGTTCTGTTGACTTTTCGTCTGTCACAATATGAAAAGGTGCCACAGGAACATTTAATTGATCAAGTAATGTTTTTTCCTGTTCACGATCTTGGGTAATTTTTAGCGCATAAGCCCCTTGTGGAAGTTTTCTTTGTTGCTCAATATATGTCGCTGCTTGTAGATCAACATTTTCAAATTCATATGTCACAACATCGCTCATTTCAGTCAATTCTTTAATGCCTGCCATATCATCATAAGACGTTACAATATGATGATCAGCGACTTGGGCGGTTGGACAGTTTGGGGTTGGATCTAAAACAGCAATGTTATAACCCATATACTTTGCTGATAATGCCATCATGCGACCGAGTTGTCCCCCACCGATAATGCCAATTGTTTTCCCTGGTAAAATGGAGCAAATTTCCTTATTTTTTGGCAAGGTCATCCCTCATTTCTTGAACGTTTGCTTGCATATTTTCACGATATTCATTAAGTTTATGAGCAATTTGCTTATCAAACGTACTTAATACTTGTGCCGCAAACAAGCCCGCATTCGTTGCTCCCGCTTTTCCAATCGCCATTGTTGCGGTAGGAACACCACCTGGCATTTGGACAATCGATAATAATGAATCAATACCATTTAATGCACGACTTTGGATCGGAACGCCAATCACAGGTAATGTTGTTTGTGAGGCTATCATTCCTGGTAAATGGGCTGCCCCACCAGCGCCGGCAATAATTACTTTAATTCCTCGTTCTCTTGCTTGTTTCGCATAGGTGAACATCACATCAGGTGTGCGATGTGCTGAAATAACATCTTTTTCATAAGTAATATTTAGTTCATCGAGCACTGAACAAGCATGTTCCATTGTTTCCCAATCCGAAATACTTCCCATGACAATACCGACTTGGACCATTACAATCACTCTTTCATTGCAAGTTATCGTATCTTCATCCCATGAAAAAACTATTCATGCTCTCTTAAAAACACCATGAGAGAAGATGAATAGTTTGCTAAGACATTTTTTAACAAATATCAGTCAATACTGTTATCTTTCATCTTCCCTCATAGTCTAACATTTACGGTGTTAGGTAGAAACTTTCAGCCAGATTCTGAATATATATGAGGTTATTTTAATTACTTTTAGCTTAACAAATTCATTTTATTAAATCCAATTAAATGCGAACGATTATGTGAATTATTTGTTTAATGTTCGTGTTTTGTGTTTTAATCGTTTATTTATTACTAAAATTTCTATAAAAAATAAGCGAACAACAACACAATTAAGTTTTCGATTCATTTTTTCGCTTGCGATATAAACGACCACGCCGAACTTGCTTCACCCAAAATCCACCATGAATATGTTTTGGTTCATAAGAAATAATAAAAGCTTTCGGATCAATCGATTGAATCGTTTCATAAAGTTGTAACTCATATTTTCTTGGAGTTAAAATTTGCATCGATAAACGATCGCCATCCATTCCATAAGAAAACCAACTTGTCACGCCATATCCTTTGTCACGTAATTTTCGTGTAAATGCAATATCCGGATTTGATGAAACGACATTTACAGTAATATAGCCAAGGGCAAGTTTTTCTTCAATTTTCATCCCAATAACAACCCCGATCCCATAACCGAGGGCATAAGCGACAATATTTTGGATCTCATTTAAATTTTCTAAAACGAGTCCAAGCCCGATAATATATACGACAACTTCAAACATGCTTACAATAGCTGCGGCATAGCGGCGACCTTTCATCGTTAAAATCATTCGCATCGTAAAAAATGATACATAAACAATGTTGATTACTAAAATAATTATAACGACAATATATGCATTGCTTAACAACTTATCCCCTCCAAACGTACGCCACAAAGCGACTCACTCTAATCATGTATAAAAAGTGATAAAAGAGACTGCTCATAGGTTTTCCTATAAGCAACCTCTCTAATCAACATTACCCTTATTCATTTGGTCCATAAACTCGTCTTTTGATGTCGCGTTCTCGACCTCGTAAACGATTATTTAATGTTCGTTTCCAATTTGGTGCAAGTAAGTCCACCGAGGCGAGTTCTTCAGTTAATTTTAAATCATCTTTATAAACGTGCATCGCCTCATTCGCTGCCGCAATTGTCCATTCTGGATATGGTCGTTCGATGAGTTCAAAGTCAATCCGGGAAATGATATGTCCTTCTTCAAGCACACGAAAATACCAACCTGTTCGTCCGGTATTTTGAATGCGTAATGCCAAATCTTTTATGCGATGTCTTCTTGCCGGTCGCCAGCACGGTTGTCGCGGTTGAGACACTTGAATGATGGCATCACCTAATTTATACGTATCTCCAATACAGACGGAATACTCATCCATTTCTAAAACAGCTAAATTTTCCCCCATGCCACCGATATCAATGTCAATATTTAATTCTTTTTGCCATAATTTGTAATGTTTAATCGGATAAGCAAATAATGCTTTTTCTGGTCCCCCGTGATTTTTCTTATCTCCTTGCTCATCACCTGTAAGACCTGTTTTACTTAACCAAATTTGTTCTTCTGTTGGCTCTTTAAAAATACCTGTTGACCATTCACGATCCATCGGGTCTTTAGCCTCAGGATCACCGAGTGTTTTAACTTTACCTGTAAAAACTTTATATACAAAAGGTTCGTACATAATAGCACCATCTTTCTTCTGTATGATATAGTAGTAGCACACTTACTTTATAGTTTACTTGATTTTACTTAAAATGAAAAATTTACCGGATACATATAAATTTTGGAGGGATTGAATCATGACAAAACAAGTAGCAACATTTGCAGGTGGTTGTTTTTGGTGTATGGTAAAGCCATTCGACGAGTGGGATGGTGTGATTGAAGTTATTTCCGGATATACGGGTGGCCATACAAAAAATCCAACTTATGAACAAGTTAAAGCAGGAAAGACAGGTCATTACGAAGCGGTGCAAATCACATTTGATCCTGCCGTTATATCATATGAAACAATTGTGCAAGTTTTTTGGCAACAAATTGACCCGACTGATGCTGGTGGACAGTTTCATGATAGAGGTGACTCCTATCGAACAGCCATTTTTTATCATTCGGATGAACAAAAACAAATCGCCGAACGATCAAAAGATCAATTAAAAAATAGTGGTAAATTTTCTAAGCCGATTGTGACAGAAATTTTACCCGCCAAAACATTTTATCCAGCTGAAGATTATCATCAGGATTTTTACAAAAAAGATCCAGACGTCTATGAAGAAGACCGTCGAAAGTCTGGACGTGATGAATTTATCCAAAAATATTGGCAAGATTAAGGTGGGGGTAATTTGCCACGTCAACAATCATTAATTCCATTAAAAACATTATTATTTTCATTTCATGCGACAAATACGATTATGATTAGCTTTTTACCGTTATATTTAGCATTTAAAGGCTTAAATGGTACCGAAATCGGTTGGGTGCTAGCCGTTGGGCCATTAGCATCGATTATTTCTCAGCCTGTGTGGGGTTATTTAAGTGACAAATATAAAACGGTTAAATGGATGATTGTCATATGTATAATCGGTCTTATATGTAGCAGTTTAATCTTTTTCCAAATGGAACATTTGCAAACCATTTTACTTGTTGGCGCCATTTTGTATTTCTTTTCATCACCTGTTGGCGCGCTTGCTGATAGTTTAGGACAACGTCAAGCGGATGATTTAAACGTCTCATTTGGGACGATTCGAACATGGGGTTCACTTGGCTTTGCGGTGTCCGCTTTACTCATCGGTGAATTACTTGAACAAATTGGGATTCAATATATGGTTTGGCCGTATGTAATCATTGGCTCATTCGCTTTACTCATCTCCTTTCGTTTAGCGGATGTTCATGTTGATACAACACCGATTCGCTTAAGTGATGTTCGTAAACTGCTTCAAAATAAATCGTTTGTTATATTTTTATTATTAATGATGTTTTTAACAATTACGCACCGGACAAATGACAGCTTTATCGGTTTATATATGACAAGTATTGGTGGAAGTGAAAAATTAGTTGGACTTGTTTGGTTTGTTGGTGTGATAAGTGAAGCAGCCGTTTTTGCCTTAGGAGCATTTTGGTTTCGCAAGTTTCCTTCACTTGTGTTTGTCATCATCGCCGGTTTATTGTATACGATTCGTTGGTTTTTATATGCGACATTTGCTGACCCTGTCATCATTATTATTTTACAAGTATTACATGGGTTAACATTTGGTGTTTTTTATTTAGCGGCCTTTGATTTTATTACCCGAGCAATTCCTAAGCTTTTACAATCAACAGGCCATTTAATTTTTTATTCAGTTTTTTTCGGGGTTTCAGGCATTATCGGTTCCGTTAGTGGTGGTTTCATATTCGAACATTATTCTGGAAATATGCTTTATTTTCTAAACGGCTGTTTAGCGCTCGTTGGTACGATTAGTTTTGTTATTTTTTACGTTCGACAAAAACGCACAGCCATGTAAATGAGTCATTTCTATTTAAAGTATATTAATATACAAAATTGTTAATGAGTGAGGCGAATTTCAATGGCGAAAAACTTTATTCCCTTTACAAAAGCGACCAATCATGAGAAGAAAATTTTACAACAACATAAAAAATGGTACGAAAAAATTTATGTAAGTCCCCAGATTGAAATTGGCAATACTCACTATCAAATATTGCGGACAGCCCGTTTGTTTGGTCAAATGAATTTACGTAAAATTGTTGTCTTTACAAAAGCTGGTGAAGTCATAAAGGATTCTGAAATAACAAAGGATGTTTTTAAGGTTTATACATACTTTCATTACTTAAATGCTTTTACAAAAGATATTATCGCAGACAGCAAGCGAGATGGACAAAAACAATTTAAACTATTAATCACATCAATTAAAGATATTATTGACCATTTAACAGAAAAAGTTGAAGAAGCAGAGCTTGAAGCACTAAATAATCACTTGGAGTATTACTATGAATCACAGAAGCTCGTTGATGAAGTGGCTGCCGCCGCTAAAAAGTGTATACAAGTTAAAGGGACGTTAAATGGTTTGAAGCCCCAAGCGACGATCGATGATTCACTCAAAGCCAAACTTAAAGAAGCATTGTACGAACGCGAAAACAAACGAGGTCAATTAGAAGCCATGATGTTGGAAAATAGCTTAAATACAAGTCCAACAATTAAGCAAATATTAACAAAAGAGTCGTATAAGGCGTACGTGAAAAATAAAGAAAGCATTGAACGTGTCGTTAAAGAGGCCGATTACACAAAATATTTATCTTATCATTTAATCCAGGTTGGCGAATCGGATTGGGCATTTGATAAACAGTCACTCGAATTAAATAAGGGAGAGTTTACGGTAGAAAAATATATTGATGAACTTAGAAATAAAAATTTAGGAGAAATTTTCATCAAAACAAATATTACCATTTTAATGCAGGATCATTGGCTATTCTCAGCTACGCAACAAAACATTCAGAATCCTTAATGAGGTTCATTTTTAAAAACAGATTGACCACATAATAATATGGGCCAATCTGTTTTCGTTAGTATTAGTTTAAGAAAATAAAGTAAAGTAAGAAAATGACGAACATCCCGTACATAATGGGGTGAATTTCTTTACCTCGTCCTTTTAAAATCATCGTAATTGGATAAAACACAAATCCAATCGCAATTCCTGTCGCAATACTATACGTTAAAGGCATTGTAGCAATCGTTAAAAAGGCAGGAACGGCAATTTCAAATTGATCCCAATCGATATTTTTTAACGTCGTAGACATTAATACACCAACAATAATTAATGCCGGCGCTGTTACCTCAGATGTTACAACACTTAAGAGCGGTGAGAAAAACAAGGCAAGTAAGAAAAACCCTGCGGCGACAACGGCCGTAAAGCCTGTTCGACCACCGACACCAACACCGGCGGTCGATTCAACATATGCTGTTGTTGTTGACGTTCCAACAACCGCACCTGTAACCGTTGCTGCTGAATCCGCAAATAATGCTCGACCTGCACGAGGTAATTTATTATCTTTCATTAAGCCAGCTTGTGAAGCAACGGCTACTAGAGTACCCGCTGTATCAAAGAAATCAACAAACAAAAACGTTAAAATAACAACGAGCATTTGTAAAGTGAAAATATCCCCAAAATTAGCAAAAGCTTTTCCAAACGTCGGTGCTAAGCTAGGAACTTCACCAACAATCCCACTAATCCCTGTAGGTGCTGCGATTAATCCTGTCATAATACCAACGATTGATGTAATGATCATCCCATAAAAAATACCGCCGCGAACATTTAAACTTAATAAAACAACAGAAATAAACACACCAAATACGGCTAATAAAACATATGGTGATGTT
>DATGTA010000122.1:0-8774 GCA_035302085.1 Bacillota bacterium | reverse complement strand
TTATCTTCTGGTCGGTCAAAGCCAGCCGTTCCTAGCCAATCTTGCCAAGCAAGTGCTTTAGAATCCTTAATCCGCATGCGCCGTTGCTCAGGTGAATTAACTAGAAACAAGCCACCAAAAGACCAATAGGCTTGGCCACCGAGAGAAACTTCGGGTTCTTGATCGAGCAAAAGTACTTTTTTTCCATGGATTGCAAGTTCATTCGTTGCTGTTATTCCGGCTAAACCTGCCCCAACAACAATCACGTCATATGACATTATATGTTCCCCCATAAAATAAATTCTCTAAAAAATTTAAGACAGACGAAGTGAAGTCATAGGTGATATTTTGAAAATCATCTTGTTTCGTAATTATAATCGTCTAATATTATACATAAACGATTTTACAGTAACATGGAGTGAAAGTTTCTCATCGAAAATTTACTGGCTATTTTCAAAAGATATAAATTGTTATGTTATCGTTTTTGCGGGTATAAACGAATATATATTCATCTTACCATTTTTTTAATTTTCTAGATATTTATTTTCATAGATTGATTTTAAAAAAGATAAAAATAAATGAAACTTTTAGCCGTTTTTTTGTGTATATAGTGTAGATAAAGAAGGTGGAACATAAGTGAGCTCACAGGAACAAAAATGGATGAAAAAAATTCAGCGAGGGAATCGAAAGGCGTTTAAACAACTTTTTGACCATTATTCTGACTATGCACATCGACTTGCCTATGCGATGACGAAAAATCCGCATGATGCAGCAGATGTTGTCCAAGAAACATTTATTAAAGTCTTTCGTTATGCCCATACATTTGACCTTGAACAATCATTTCAACCGTGGTTTTATCGCATTTTAGTCAATGAAGCGAAGCGGTTTTTTCAACGACAGTCTAACGATGCGATTCAAATGGATACTAAAAAAATAGAGTTTTTCCAGAAGTCTACAACAGCGAATGAATTTGATGAGTTAACCATTGCTTTAGAAAATTTGAAGGACCATGAACGCACGATTCTTGTATTGAAATATATTCAATCATTTTCAGAAAAGGAAATTGCCACAATGTTAAACTTAAACGTCAATACAGTCAAAACAAGATTGTATCGGGCGAGACAAAAACTTAAATCCATCATGGAAAGGTTTGATCATGATGAATGAACAACAAGAGGATAAACGGTTAAAAAAATTAATTGAGCGATGGACAGCTGTTGACAAAGCAGTTCAACAGAGAACATGGGAAAAAATTGATGCTGAACTGTTTACCGAATTTAATAAAAAAAGGTCATTCAAGCGATATTTACTCATCGCTACTTTGACGTTTGCTACAACATTTATCATTGTTTTTAGTTTAATGACTGACCCAGGTCAAGCGGTCGTTCAGGAAATAAAAGATTTATTTGTTACAGAAAAACAAGAAGAGATTGAAATTGAAGGAACGCCAGAAACGACAGACGTTAAACTTCATGCGAACGAAACATTAGATTATGTGATCTATATTGATGAAGATCGCTATAAAATGGAGGAATTAACTGAAGTTGATCGAATTGTTACGAAAGAACCTTTAGGAGAAAATTTTCCAGATGTGTATATGGAAATTTCGCAAGTGAATGGTCAATCAAAGGAAATGCTTCTGCAAGAAATTAAAGATCGTTTAGCGGAGCAAATGATTATTACAAATGAAGGTGATGTTACGGAACCTGTCAAAGCAACGGTGATTGAAAGTATTGAAAAAGATGAATCAACTCAAGATATTCGACCCGGATGGGATACAGTCATTGAAAAATATTATCTCATTGAAGTAAATGATGAACAGTTTTTCGTCATTAAACAAGCATACTTTCAAGAAGCTGCTGAAGGGCATGGAGCACGTTTTTATCATATGTTAGAAAGTTTTGAGGTCGTCCCTTAAGAATGTTCGGCTCATAATTATTATATAAGGAGCGTAATCGAATGAAAACACTTGTCTGTCAATTAAACAACTATGCTGATGAAAAGTTTATATGCCACAGTAAGCAAGAAAAGTATTATGATGATGACTCATATACGCTCATTTGGCATGGGGAAATTTATAACAAACATGAATTGTTAAAATATGTTACAGCATTTGGTGTTGAAAAGACAACAGCTACATTAGAGGCTATAATAGTATTTCTATTTATGAAGTATGGAGTAAAGTTGTTTTCATTGCTACGGGGCAAGTTTGCTTTAGTCATCTGGGACAAAAGAAATGAAATTTTATATGGCGCTCGGGACCGGTTTGGCATTGAACCACTTTATTATACGGAAGATGCAAATGAATGTTATATTGCTAATTGTAAACGTCATTTAGAGCAAACGATTCAAGCTGACACAATGATTAATCAGGAAGCTTTACAACATTATTTTACATTACAATATGTACCTGAGCCATTAACACTGACAGACGGGTGCTTTAAATTAAACGCTGGGCATTACTTTATGAAAAAAATTACCGAACCATTACAAACATTTGCCTATTTTTCACCACACTTCACACCAATCCATCGGGCCAAAGAAGAAAAAGTTAAAAACATCCAACAGACCCTTGAACAATGTGTCAGAGAAAGAATGTCAAATAAGGCACCATTAGGCACGTTTTTATCAGGTGGCATTGACTCAACGATCATTACAGCGATTGCTAAAAAAATTAATCCAAATATAAAAACATTTACCGTTGGGTTTGCTGAACGTGGATATTCAGAAATAGATCTTGCAACGAAAACAGCGGATGTTCTTAATGTGGAACATGAAAAAATTATTGTCACACCTGAACAATTTATTCAAACGATCCCAGCGATGCTCCATCATTTAGCCGACCCTTTGGCAGATCCTGCAGCTGTCCCACTATATATTGGCTGTCAAAAGGCAAAAGAAGAAGTTGATATTTTATTATCGGGTGAAGGTGCCGATGAAATGTTCGGCGGTTATCAAATATATCGTGAACATAAAGCATTGAAAGTTTTTAAGTTTATCCCACAAATATTGCAACAACCAATGCTGAATTTGGCCAGCCGCTTACCTAAAGGGATAAAAGGAAAAAGTTTTATTTATCGTGGTTTAACCCCATTAAAAGATAGATATGTCGGTAATGCAAAAATTTTTGCAGAATGGGAAAAGGAAACATTACTTAACAATTATTGTCCGAAAAGTGTCAGTAAGGAATGGATGAAACGATATTTTGAGCAAGTCGATAAAAATCACCCTGTGGAACAAATGCAATATATTGATTGGCATACATGGCTTCCAGGCGATATTTTATTTAAAGCAAATCATTTAAGCCGAGCAGTTGACTTAAACATTCGGCTCCCGTTCGTTGATCAAAAAATCTATAACATTGCTAAACAATTAAAAATTGATGAAAAGATTGCTCAAAATACGACGAAAGCAATTTTACGTGAAGCTGTAGATGGAATGATACCAGAGCACGTTTTATATGAAAAAAAGCGTGGTTTTCCAGTTCCATTAAAAAAATGGCTTCGTGATGATTTGTACGTTTGGGCCAATAGAAACATTTCGAATGCTAAAACATCAACATTTATGAATAAAGATTATGCGTTAAAGTTGTTAAATGAACATCTGCAAAGAAAACATGATCATTCCCGAAAACTGTGGGCAATCATTATTTTTAATTTATGGTATGAAATATTCATTGAAGAAACGAATTTATCAGAAGAGCCGTGGCAACTTTCAGTGAATTAATATTAACGATGAGTGCATGCTTTAAGAAAACTTACGCATGCATAAATTTTTAACATTTTGCTTATCATACTTAATCAATACATCAGAATATTCCGTTATTTTTACTTATATAATTAAATTAGGTATGCTTTTACTCGGGGATAAATCTAGTATTTTATTCAAAGACAAAATCGATCATTTAATTGTTTCTTTGAGAATGTTACCAGAAATCTCTTATACTCTTTGCTATAATGGATTGTATTAAAAATTATTCTTCTGATGGCATTTTTTCTTGTAAAAGCTTTTAAATTTAAACAGAAACATGTACTTGATCAAACGTTGAGAGGAGTGTTTTTATGAAAAAAATCGTTATGCTTAGCACGGGTGGAACGATTGCCAGTAAACGTAATCCAGAAACAGGACTTTTAACGGCCGGGTTAATGACAGGGGAAGAATTGGCCAAGCAATGTGATTTACCGGAAACGATCACTGTCGATGTCCAATCGGTCTTTCAAATTCCAAGTAATCATATGACATTTAAGGAATTGGTCATTCTCAAGGAAAAAATTGAAGCAATATTTTCTGATGAAAGTGTTGCTGGCATTGTCGTGACACACGGAACAGATACATTAGAAGAGACAGCGTATTTTCTTGATTTAACGATTGCTGATGAACGGCCAATTGTTATGACAGGTTCACAGCGGGGCCCAACTGTGTTAGGAACGGATGCCTTTGTTAATTTACGCCAAGCGATAATGTTAGCCGCTTATGATGATGCTCGTGGACTTGGGACGCTCGTTTTATTTAATGAACGAATATTTTCAGCTCGTTATGTTGAGAAAGTCCATGCTTCTAATGTTGCTGGTTTTATGTCTTATGGATTTGGCTATTTAGGGATTGTTGACGAAGAAAACATCTATATTTATCAGCGGCCATTTAAACGGGAATATTTTGCTTTGCAAAGAGAATTACCTGAGATTGAAATTGTTTCTTGTAGTTTAGGTTCAAGCGGTCGTTTTATTCAATATGCAACAGACATTGGGCTTGAAGGTTTGATTGTTGAAGCACCTGGGCGTGGTCATGCTCCACCTCAAATTATGGATCATGTTCATTATGCCATTCAGCAGGGCATGAATATTGTATTAACGACAGATGCGGCAGAAGGTGAAGTGAAGGTTGTTTATGACTTTCCGGGTAGTGCCTATGATTTAAAGAAATCCGGTGTTGTTCTCGGAAGTGATTATAGTAGCAAAAAAGCACGCATAAAATTAGCTGTTTTACTTGCAGCTGGCCAAGAGAATATTGATCATTTTTTTTAAAACATGATGACATTATTTTATATAACAAACGATATATAAGAGAGGATATGATAATTGATGAATAAAAAAGTTGCAGTGATCGGGTTAGGGACAATGGGTAGTATGGCACTTTGGCAATTAGCGAAAGAAGGGGTCGATGTAACGGGTTTTGAACAATTTGGCATCGGTCACGATCGTTCGGCAGTCGGTGGGGAGTCACGTTTATTTCGAACGGCCTATCTAGAAGGCCCCGAATATGTTCCATTACTCCGTCGTTCATATGAATTATGGCGAGACTTAGAAAAGGAAACAAATCAACAACTTCTTTCACTCGTCGGTAATTTGACCATTGGAAATAAGACATCTGATTACGTTGTCAATGTATTAAAAAGTATCGAAAATTTTAATGTAGCACACGAAATTATTGATGTTAATCAAGCAAAGCAACTTTATCCACAACATAAATTTGTTGAAGATGATGTCGTTATTTTAGATAAAGAAGCGGGTTATTTACGTCCTGAACTTGCCGTTGTTTCTGCAGTTTATCGGGCACAGGAACTTGGGGCAACTATTAACCGTCAAACGAAAATAAAGTCAATTGATCATAAAAAAGATCATGTCGTTCTGACAACGGAACATGAGACATATACATTTGATGAAGTCATCGTTGCAGCTGGTCCATGGTTGCATGAGCTTTTGCCTGATTATAAAACCCTCATTCAACCTCGGGCGATTATTATGTCATGGTTTATTCCAGAAAATTTAGCGAAATTTCAAGCGGATGTTTTTCCAACATTTATTCGCTTTGTTGATCAATATGATTATTTTGGTTTGCCAACAATTGACCAAAGTATGATCAAAATAGCTTTAGCTGGGTTTGAATTACCTGTAGAGAATCTTGATCAATTAAATCAAGTTGATAAATATAATCATATTGAACAAGCAGCACATGTTGTTGACACCTATTTTAACAATATTCATCCTGATCCAGTTCGTTTAAGTGTCCACATGGATGCATACAGTCATGATGAACATCCCTATGTCGGACGCTTAGATCAGCAGTCACAAATTATTGTTTTAGGTGGTTATTCAGGACATGGCTTTAAACTTGCCCCAGTTATGGGTGAAATTGCCCGTGATTTTGTGTTAGACGGGCAAACGAAACATATGATTGATCATTTAAAACCATTACGATATCAAACATAATGTCTGTATGATTTGACAAGTTTGCATGTGAAGTTGACATGGATGATTTTAATGATCATCAAAAGCGTCAATTTTTAAACAATTAATTTTGCGACAATTTTTAAAATGTGGTAATGTTAGTCTAAAGCAATTGCACTATATATGATTTAATATGAAGCATTTACTTTTATTTAACTTTCTCATGGTGACATGAGCATTTTTAGATTAGATTGAAGGAGTAGAGAAGACATGACGGGGAACATTGATGTCCGTCAATTATTCACGACGGAGGAATTAGCCAAGACGCAAGAAGTCGAAAGAGCAGTTTGGAATATGGAGCCGATACCTTTACATCAGTCATTTACAGCGATTAAAAATGGTGGAATTTCTCTAGGTGCGTTTGACGGGGATAAAATGGTTGGCTATGTATACGGATTTCCAGGGTTTTCTAATGGGAAAGTGTATTTATGTTCACATATGTTAGGTATTTTACCCGAATATCGAGGCTTGCAAATCGGTAAAATGTTAAAAATTGAACAAGCAAATATTGCTCGTGAATTAGGCTATTCATTAATGACATGGACATTTGATCCGTTAGAAAGTCGTAATGCCCATTTAAACTTAAATAAATTACGAGCACGTGGGGCGGTTTATAGTCCAGACCATTATGGTGAATTAACGGATGATTTAAATCAAGGATTACCATCTGATCGGCTCATTATTGAGTGGAGTCTAAATGAACAGCCATTAGAGCCAATATCATCCATTCAGAAAGATTACGTTTTACTTGATATCGATGCAAATGGTGAACCGTATATGACTGAAACTTTTCAACAAGACACATTACCCTTATCAAATGTATTTTTTGTAAAAATTCCCTTAAATTTCCAAGACATTAAACAAGACAATTTTACCTTAGCAAAAAAGTGGCGTCTGATGACACGTAAAGTGTTCGTTCATCTTTTTGAAAAAGGCTATCAAGCGACAGATGTTATTTTTACGAATGATCGAACTTGGGGATACTATGCTTTAAAGCAAATTGATCTTTAGAAAAAATGGTTTTATGAACATCATAAATATTTGTACGAAACATTAGACGTTGCAAAAATTTAACAGATAATCAATGAGGAGGAAACATCTATGTCATTACCTATTCAAGAAATTCATTTACACCAATTAAACATGCGTCTAAAACATCCATTTACGACAAGCTTTGGAACATTTCAAGATCGGGAATTTTTCATAACGGAAATTATTGATCATGAGGGAACCCGTGGATTCGGGGAATCTGTTGCCTTTATTAGCCCATGGTACAATGAAGAAACCGTTGAGACGAATTTACATGTCATGCAAGACTTTTTAATTCCATTATTAAAGGAAAATAAAATTGAACATCCTGATGATGTAACAGAAATTTTCAAGCCAATCAAACGGCATTATATGGCAAAGTCAGCACTTGAAGGGGCGATTTGGGATCTCTATGCGAAGCGTGAAGGTAAAACTTTAGCTGCTGCTTTAGGCGGTAAAAGACAAACAATCGATGTCGGTGTAAGTATCGGAATTAAATCATCGATGGATGAATTGCTCGAAGAAATTGAAGAAAATGTTAATGCAGGTTATAAACGGATAAAAATTAAAATTAAACCTGGCTGGGACGTTGATGTCATCAGAGAAGTTCGACAACATTTTCCAAACATTGAAATGATGGCGGATGCGAACTCTGCCTATACGCTCGAGCAAATTGATCATTTAAAACAGCTTGATGAATTTGACTTAATGATGATCGAACAACCACTCGCTCATGATGATATTGTTGATCATGCAACATTACAACGAGCGATGACGACACCAATTTGTCTTGATGAAAGTATCCACTCATTGGATGATACGAGACAAGCGATTGAACTTGGTAGTTGTAAAATTATTAATATCAAAATAGGTCGTGTCGGTGGATTAACAGAAGCCAAACGTATTCATGATTACTGTGTTGAGCATGGGATTGAAGTATGGTGTGGAGGTATGCTTGAAGCAGGTGTCGGTCGAGCACATAACATCGCTTTGACGACATTATCTGGTTTTACATTACCAGGCGATACAGCAGGATCTTCCCGTTATTGGGAAAAAGATATTATTACACCAGAAGTGACCGTAGAAAATGGTGTCATTACCGTCCCTGAACAACCAGGAATTGGCTTTGATATCGATGAAGCAGCTTTAAAGCAATTTACAACCGAAACATATTCATTTAAATTTTAAATAAATGAGGGCAAAGGGAAATTTTCCCCGCCCTCATTTTTATTAAAGATTTTTAAACACAAGTCGTTTATCTAAAAAACAGATATCTGCTTAATCAAGTTGTGATAGAAATTGATAAATGAGATTCATCGCCCTATTACACATATTTGTTTGAATGCATAAATAAATAATTATTAATTCAACTTAAGTCGATAAAAGCTACCTTATTTTTTAATCAGACGTACAAATTATGCATATTTATAATTTTATATACATTTACTAATAACAGATAAGCTTCACAAGCAGTTGTTTATGTGATTAAATAGAGTTAACAACATAGCTCTTCCAGCGACTAAACGTGAAAATTAATGT
>DATGTA010000121.1:0-2672 GCA_035302085.1 Bacillota bacterium | reverse complement strand
AATTATGACGTTTGAAACGATGGGCTTTTCTATGTCTTTGTTTTGGAGTGTACTCATCTTACATATTATTGCTCCAGCGATCATTAGTTTATTGATTGCTCAATGGTTTCGCATGAAAGGTTGGATTAAAACAGGTGATCTGAAAATAAGTTATGATTAATGACCCTTCCTAAGATTGGAACTTTTCAATCAAATATCTTATGATAAAGGTAAATTGTATGGGGGTTTTTTTCAGTGGATAAGTTTATGAAGCGAGCGGTCCAATTAGCCATTGATAATGTGAAACAAGGCGGTGGTCCATTTGGTGCGGTACTTGTTAAAGATGGTGAAATTGTCGCTGAAGGTGTGAATGAATTACATGAAACATATGATGTGAGTGGCCATGCGGAATTATTAGCGATTCGTCGGGCCCAAGAAAAATTACAAACAGACAATTTAACGGGTTACATTATGTATGCAAGTGGTGAGCCATGTCCCATGTGTTTAACAGCGATGTATATGGTCGGAATTGAAAAAGGTTACTATTGTGCATCGATTGAAGAAGCTGCCGAATATGGCATGGGTGGTTCGATAGCTATTTACGCCAATTTTAAAAAACCTCGAGAAGCACGTGATTTAAAAATGGAACATATGCCACTTGAAGCGGGTGCCACAAATCCAATGGCACTTTGGAAAGAACAACAAGATCAATAACATCCCGCTATATTCATAAATGTTAGTCAGCTAGAATATATATGAAATGGTTCGCCAATGCATTCAAATCATTTGATGATCATGCAAACGTACATTTAAATATTTAAAAACATCGTACGCCAGTCAAGTAGATCATGTGTTCAATCACAAATAGGGTAGTCATTTTATTGTCACAAATTTGTTAATTTTAGTTCGCATCGATGTGCTGCAAATCACACCCCTATAATTAAATGTAGTGTATGATTGAAATGTGCGTAATTTTAGATAGGGGTTTTTTTGTCTATGTCATTTTATAAAATACTTGTCTTTATTCATATTATCTCAGCTATTATCGGTTTAGGCCCTGGCTTTATTTTAACGTTTATCGTTATGAAAACGGGGAATATGCAAGAAGTGCGCCATGCATTTTTTTTAAGAAACCGTATCCATATTTTTGTGATGATCGGGGGAATTTTCTTACTAACAACCGGATTGCTTATGGGCTTTTTAAAACCTATCCTTTTTACACAAGGTTGGTACACGACAAGTTTAATTTTGTTTTTAATGACTTTAGCGTCTGGGCCATTTCTTTTAAAGCCAATTTCTAAACCTATTCAACAAATACTAGACGAATATGAAGGTGACGAAATTCCAAAAGAGTATTATAAACATGCGAACCGTTTGTTTATGAGTGAACATATTTTAAACATTATTTTTGTCATCATTATAATTTTAATGATTTTAAAACCATTTTAAATAACAAAAGGCGAATGTTGATACATTCGCCTTTTAGACATTTAAAAAGGAGATTCAATCATTTTTTCTACCGTTGACTGTTTGGATTGTTCCATGCGTTGTTTATATTCAGCTTCAATTTCATCACTTTGTAAAAAGTCATCAATCGGTAAAATCCGATAAGTATAAGTGGCATCTGCTGTTTCTTGGTGTCGATAAACCCATGTTGGTACATATTCGACATGTTTAATCGTCGTTTCATCGGTGTTTATGTTTTTTTGGATGTCAAATAATAAAATAATGCCATCTTCTGTTAATTCATAACCATCCCCTAACGTTTCTTGGCGTTGATTAGAGATGAAATTGCCCATTGAGTAAATAACGAATGTTTGTTTTTCATCAGTTTCGATCGTGTCCGATTTTTGGATCACGTGTGGATGACTCCCTAAAATAAGGTCAACACCTTCTTCAGCCATCATTTCAGCAAACTCAATTTGTGTCTCATTTGGTTCAGTGGCATATTCAATACCCCAGTGCATGTAAGAGATAATAAAGTCAGCGCCTAAATTTTTAGCTTCTTTAATATCTGCAATAATTTTATCTTTTTCCATGAGATTGAGCATTGCGTCTAATTCTTCCTTAGGGTAGTTAGCCCCTAAGCCGTTTGTACTTTCGGTATAGGCGATGATCGCAAATTTTATACCTTCAACTTCTTTTATTAACACTCGAGAATCAGGCTTCGTCGTATAAGTACCAACCGTATCAATCCCTCGCTCTTGAATCGTTTCTACAGTCCGTTTTAATCCATCACTTCCGGTATCTAAACTATGATTATTCACGGTTGTTAAAACATCGACACCAGTATCTTTAATCGCATCAACAACTTCATCGGGTGAATTAAAAGCTGGATAACCTGTATATTCCCGATCAGGACCAGCGGTTGTCGTTTCAAAGTTTGCGATTGTTAAATCTGCATCACTTAAGATTGGTTTAACATCTGCAAAGAATGGTTTAAAATCATACGTATCATTTTGTTCATCATAAGCACTTGTTATTTGAGTACTGTGAAACATAATGTCACCAGCTGTCGCTAGTTGAATATTAATGTACGGATCTTCTGCTTCTTCTTTTTCTTTTGCGGTAGATGATTTTTCTTGTTCATCGTCAGAAGATTTTTCTTCTGTATTTGTTTGATTGGGTTCGTTACTTTGATTGGTAGATTCTTCATCTGCTAAATAACTGTATAAAAGTACACTACCTAAACT
>DATGTA010000120.1:0-3375 GCA_035302085.1 Bacillota bacterium | reverse complement strand
CGTCACAGGGAAAGATGATGCAAAAATGCCTCTCGTTCATACATGTTTTGAGAACCGTTGTCATCGTTATCGTTATTGGTCTTATGAAGATAGTTTCTTATGGTCCAACAAAACGACTTATAAATTTTTCCATATTGTTTAAATTTTTTCTCAAAGCATTCAGTAAATATGTTAAGATAATATTGTTTATCATGTATGGTAAGGGAGTCAGTCAGATGGGTAGACATATCGTATTATTTGAACCAGAAATTCCAGCTAATACTGGTAATATTGCACGCACATGCTTAGCGACACATACGACATTACATTTGATTCACCCACTTGGGTTTTCAACAGATGATAAAATGTTGCGCCGGGCAGGATTAGACTATTGGCAAGATGTTGCCGTTAACCATTATGATTCCATCGATCAATTGTTTCAAAAATATACGAATGGGGAATACTATTTTATAGAAAATTTTGGCACAAAGTATTATACCGAATTTGATTTTAGTCATGATGAACGCCAACTATTTTTTATTTTTGGCAGTGAATCTAAAGGAATACCTAAACAACTCATTGAAGGTAAAGAAGATCGATGTTTGAAAATCCATATGTCAGATAAAGTTCGTTCGTTGAATTTAGCAAATACAGCAGCTGTTATCATTTATGAAGTTTTACGCCAGCAAAATTTTCCTAATATGTCGTAAATGAATATGGGAAAATGAAAAAAGTAGAGTGTATTTGTTTTTAGAATACCTCTACTTTTATAACCTTTAATATTGATTTTTCTTAGGGACCCCAGGTTTTGATTCGTAGGCAGACGTTAAGCAAGACGTTAGAAAAACGAGAGCAACGCCGAGAATAATCGTTAGTTTCATCGTCAAGTAGCCTCCTTTATGGCGATAAAAAGTATGTACTTCAAAATGTTTTTCATGAGTTATACTTATTATACAAAAAAAATGAGCTCATGTGAACTAAGTTCTATTATTTCATGAAAAATGTGAATGTATAAGGAATGATAAACACTTAAAATTTCGATAACCGGCGAATTTCATGTGCTTTGTTGTAACAACGTGAAAAATAGAGTATATTAGTTGATGAAGTACGTTGTCAGTTCTATAATAGTAAATGGTAAATAACCGTAAAAATTTGGATTTAATGATCTTCTTAATGGGGGTATAAAAACGTGACACAAAATGGTGAGTCGACTCAAAGTTTCTGGAAAAGCTTTCATGGTCCAAATATAGGGTATATTGAAGAACAATATGAGTTGTTTAAAGAGGATCCGGAAAAAGTAGATCCGACAATTCGTGAACTTTTTCAACAATATGGTGCCCCACAATGGATCGATCGTTCAGAAATGGTGTCTGTTGAAGCAGCTGCACCAACAGTCGATCTTAAGAAACTAACTTCTGCCCTGAAATTAGTTGAAGCGATTCGTCGCCACGGTCATTTAGAGGCGAATATTTATCCTGTCGGTAAAGAAAATTCCCAAACAGATTTACTCAAACCACATACATATGATTTAACAGATGCCGATTTAAAAAACATTGATGCAAAATTGTTATGGGAAGATGCACCAGTTGGTGTAGATAATGGCTATGATGTTATTCATTACATGAAGGATATATATACTGGTCCGATCTCTTATGAATTTGACCATGTAAACAGTCATGAGGAACATCAGTGGCTATTAAAAAATATTGAATCACGCACATATAGCAGTGATTTGTCTGCTGAGGAAAAAACACAATTATTAGATCGTTTAGCGCACGTTGAAGGGTTTGAAAACTTTTTACACAAAACGTTCGTCGGTCAAAAGCGATTTTCCATTGAAGGGTTGGAAATGCTAGTCCCATTATTGGACCGCATCGTCAAACATGCTTCAGAAGATGGTATTAAAAATGTCATGATGGGAATGGCACACCGTGGACGTTTAAGTGTCCTCGCACATGTTTTAAGCAAACCTGTAGATTTAATTTTTTCAGAGTTTCACCATTCACCTGATAAAGGTTTAGTCCCATCCGAAAGTTCACCAGGCCTTAGTACAGGATGGACAGGGGATGTAAGTTATCACTTTGGTGGGACACGTGAAGTGAAAAATGATGATGAATTATCTACACGAGTGACGATGGCACATAACCCATCACATTTAGAGTTTGTCAATCCAGTTGTTGCTGGTTTTACACGAGCAGCTCAAGATGATCGCTCACAAAAAGGTTACCCCGTTCAAAACTTAAACAATGCATTTAGTGTATTAGTTCATGGGGATGCAGCGTTCATCGGTGAAGGAATCGTCGCAGAAACATTAAACTTAAGTGGTATTCCAGGTTATCAAATTGGTGGAACGATTCATGTGATTGCTAACAACTTAGTTGGTTATACAACAGATCAAGAAGAAGGTCGTTCAACACGTTATGCAAGTGATTTAGCAAAAGGCTTTGAAATTCCAATTATTCATGTAAATGCTGATGATCCGGTCGCATGTATCGCAGCCATAACGTTAGCGTATGAGTATCGAAAAAAGTTTCATAAAGACTTCGTTATTGATCTTGTTGGTTATCGTCGCTATGGTCATAATGAAATGGATGAACCACGTGCAACACAACCATTACTGTATCAATCGATTGATAAGCATCCAACCGTTGTTGATGTTTATGCGAATCGTTTATTAAGTGAAGGTGTCATCGATGATGAGACACTTCCATCATTAAAAGACAAAGTTGAAACAGATTTACAGGCCATTTATGAGAGTATGAAAGAAGCTGATTTACCTTCTTTAGAAACATTGGAAATGCCTGCTGAACTGACAGATGAATTAGACACGATCGAAACGGCAATCCCTTTTGAATCATTAAAAGTATTACATGATCGTCTCCTTGAAAGGCCAGAAGGGTTCAACCAATTCAGACGTTTATCACGTGTGTTTAAACGCCGTGAAAAAATGTTAGATGAAGGTCATAAAGCTGATTGGGGCGCAGCAGAAGCGCTTGCTTATGCATCGATTATTGCTGATGGCACACCCATTCGTCTAACAGGTCAAGACTCTGAACGTGGTACATTTGCTCACCGTCATCTTGTGCTTTACGATGAAGAAACAAATGAAAAATATTGTCCGATGCATGGTATTGATGAAGCGAAAGCATCATTTGATATCCATAATAGTCCATTATCTGAAGCGGGTGTCCTCGGCTTTGAATATGGTTATAGTGTTCATGCTCCAGAAACACTCGTCATTTGGGAAGCTCAATTTGGTGATTTTGCGAACGTCGGTCAAGTTATTTTTGATCAATTTTTATCGGCTGCTCGAGCGAAGTGGGGCGACCAATCAAATATGGTGATGTTATTACCACATGGTTATGAGGGCCAAGGACCTGAACACTCAAGTGCACG